>DATNCU010000114.1:0-12427 GCA_035607145.1 Thermoanaerobaculia bacterium | reverse complement strand
AGGCCGACGGTGACGGCCAGCCGCAGGATCCACCCCGCGGTGGAGAACACCGACATGTACATGTGGTCGAGCACGAACACCTGGTTGCGCAGCACCGACAGCCGGTCGAGGTAGTCGGGTCGCTCCTGGTGCGCGATGGTCGCCACCGTCGCCTGCAGCCGCGCCACGTGCGACTCGAGCGCGATCGTCACCTTGTCGCGAAAGCGCCGCTGCACTCGCACCGAGACGACGCCCAGGAACCAGGTCGCCGCCGCCGAGACGCCGATGGCGAGCGCCGCCGCGCGCACTCGCGCCGCGTCGTGCGCGAGCAGGCCTTCGCCGAGGAGCTTGATCCACAGCGCGAGCAGCGCGTCGGGCAGCGCGGCGAGCTGCGACAACGCGAAAGCGGCGAGCATGAGCCCCGGCTCGTGCTGGTAGCCGAGCCTGCACAGCCGCCACATCGAGGGCAGCGCCGGCGGCAGCTCGGCGCGCATGGCCGCCGACTCACGCGAGAACGTCAAAGACGACCCCCTCCTCTTCCGGCTCGCCCGCCGCGAAACGGCTCGCCTGCAGGTCGAACATCGTGAAGTAGCGGCCGCGCTGCGCCATCAGCTCGTCGTGGCTGCCGAGCTCCACCACGCGGCCGCGTTCGAGCACGCAGATGCGGTCGGCGTGGCGCACCGTCGAGAAGCGGTGCGAGATGAGGATGGTGGTGCAGTGACGCGTCGCCGCGAGGATGCGGTCGAAGATCTCCGCCTCTCCGCGCACGTCGAGCTGCGCGGTCGGCTCGTCGAGGATGACGACGCCGGCGCCGAGGCGCACGGCACACAACGCGCGGGCGAGGGCGACGCGCTGCCACTGGCCGCCGGAGAGATCGGTACCGCCGGCGTAGCCGCGAGCCAGCACGGTGTCGAGTGCGGCGAGGTCGGCCGCACCCGCCTCCGCGAGCGCCGCGCGCACCTCGTCGTTTGGCGCGCCGGCCGGCGCCACGTTGTCGCGCAGCGGCAACTCGAAGCGCACGAAGTCCTGGAACACGGCGGCGATGCGCGCGCGCCACGCCGCGAGATCGAGCTCGCGCAGGTCGGCGCCATCGACCTCGATCGAGCCCGCCTGCGGGTCATAGAGCCGGCAGAGCAGCTTCGCCAGCGTCGTCTTGCCGGCGCCGTTGCTGCCGACGATGGCGAGCGACGAGCCGGCGGGGATGGTGAGATCGAAACCGTCGAGCACGCTCGCGCCACCGGGGTACGCGAAGGTCACCTCGCGGAAGCGCACCTCCCGCGCCGGCATCCCCGCCGCGCTCCTGCCCCCCGAAGGCAGCGCCCCCTTCGGCGCCATCGCCGCCTCGAGCCTTAGCACCGCCGCCACCGGCGCCGCGGCTCCGTCGAGCGCCCAGTTGAGGCCACCGAAGGCGATCGCCGAGGCGCCCACCGCCGCGGTGACGAAGGTGACCGCCGGGCCGAGCCCGAGGCGCCCGTCGATCATCGCGCTCGCCAACGACCACAGCACCACCACGTTGGCGGCGCCGACCAACGCCAGGCTCGCCGCCACCGACTTTTCGCGCAGCCGCGTCGCCTCGTACTGCAGCCGGTGGAGCCGCGTGCGCCGCGCGATGAACCAGTCGAGCACCCAGCCGGCGAGCCCGAACAGGCGCAGCTCCTTCGCCGCCGGCGGGTCGACGGCAAGCCGGTAGGCGTACTCGGCGTCGCGCTGCGCCGCGCGCACCTCCTCGGTGTTGCGGTCGTGCCAGACGGCGCTCTCGCGCAGCAGCCAATGCGTCGCGAGCCAAGCGCCCGCGAGCAGCGGCGGCGCCCACCAGGCGTAGGCGAAGAGCACCACCGCGGAGGCGAGCCCGGCAAGCAGCTCGACGAGCCCGCCGGCGATGAAGTCCATCGAGATCGACAGCGGCGGCCCGGTCATGCCGAGGTCGAAGTCGCGCGCGGTGGTGAGGTCGCCCGTGAGCTTCTCGTCCTCGAGGTGCCCCATCCCCGGCAGCTCGACGCAGGCGTCGGTGAGCCGGTCGTAGAGCCACGCCGCCGTGCGGTCGCCGAGGTTCCAGCTCACCGCCAGGTGCAGCGGCACCAGCACCTGCAGCAGCACGAAGGTGGTGCCGGCGAACGCCAACGGCGCGCCCAACGCCTCGCCACGCTGCACGGCGCCGACGAGCGCGCCCATGGCGACGGCGAACAGCGCCGGCAGCACGCCACGGGCGATGAGCAGCGCCCACCACGCCGCCGCGAGACGGCCGTCGGCCTTCGGCAAGGCGCCGAAGAACTTCCACTCCTGGCGCTCACGCAGGCGGCGGATCACTGCACTGGTTTCTCGATCGTCCGGATAGGTCTCCGGCTCGGCCTCTCCCGTTCGACCGCGGCGACTCTACCCGCGGACCAGCACACCGCGATCTGCGTAGTTGCCCGGACCGGATTTGCGTTAGCATGGCCGAGCCTTCGATCCCGTCCCATCCCATGCCCTGAGCTTGGCTCGCACGCCGCGGTCTCCAGCGCGGGCGGAGTGCGCGGGCCACCTCGACTGCGGAGACCTGAGGAGGAGCGAACATGGCCTTCACGTGGCAGATTCACATCCACAAGGTGGAGGGCGGCGGGTACGCCTACGACCCGCCGGAGCTGGACGGGGTCCAGGTCGGCGACCAGATCATCTGGAGCAACGGTGACGACGTGGCTCACTGGCCGGGTCTCGTCGACGGCTCGACCACCAACCCCACCTACTTCATGCCCAACCAGATCGCGCCCGACTCGCCGTCGGACACCTTCGTCCCGGGCGACCCGCAGAGCGGCCAGCTGACGCTGACCTACGTCGACACGCTCGACAACAACTCCGCAGCCCCCAAGGGCACCATCGTCGTCTCGGCCGCCAGCTGACGCGCCGCGCACACGAAGGAGGCAACCCATGAGCTCACCGAAGCGCAACCGCGTCGCCGCCGGTCTGTTCGCCGCCGCTCTCGTCGCCGCATCCGCGCCGCTGCTGGCGCAGAACCCCAAGATCGTCCCCTGCCCGGCGCAGATGCAGAGCCTGCTGCCGATCCCGGAGATCCACAGCGTCGACGGCAAGCTGCAGGCGACGCTCAAGGTCCTGGACACCGACAAGCGCGTCATCTGGGACTACGACAGCACCCGCTGCGCCACCCAGAACCTGCGCTACATGACCGGCTTCACCGGCTTCGACGCCACCACGGCGCCCATCGTGGCGGCCGGGCCCGAGCCGCTGCCGGGCCCGACCCTGCGGGCGAAGCTCGGCGACCTCGTCGAGATCGCCTTCTTCAACGAGATCAACCTCAACAACTTCGCCTCGGCGCTCGACAAGGGCACCGTCGGCACCACCGACTCGTGCGACCAGTTCACTACCGGCTCGGGCGGCCAGGGCAGCACCAGCCCCGCCGGCGGCGACACCATGCCCAACTGCCTGCACGGCTCGAGCACCGGCAACCTCCACTTCCACGGCACCCACACCACGCCGAGCACCACCGGCGACAACGTGCTGCTCTTCATACGCCCGGCGGTGCGCAGCGGCGGTCAGCTGCAGCCTTCCGAGGCCGACGCCTACACCAACTTCGCCCAGGTCTTCGACCGCTGCGAGAAGGAAGGCCCGCCCAAGCTGTGGACCGACCTGCCGGCGAGCTGGCAGTCGCTGCAGAAGAGCATCATCCAAAACTACGACGCGACGGCGCCCTACAAGGGCCAGCCCGGGCTTCCCGCCGAGAGCCAGCTGTGGCCGGCCAACCAGATGGCGATCGACAACGGCATGTGGCCGCAATACCAGATCGGCGCCTCGCCTTTCTGCTTCCCGCTGCCGAAGTGGAGCCCCGACTCGCCGACGCCGAGCATGGGCCAGTCGCCCGGCACGCATTGGTACCACGCACACAAGCACGGCTCGACGGCGCTCAACGTCGCCAATGGGCTCACCGGCGTCCTCATCATCGAGGGCCCCTACGACGAGCAGCTGCACCAGTACTACGGCCCTGACTTCAAGGAGCAGGTGCTGATGATCCAGCAGCTCGGCAGCGCGCCCTTCCCGCTCACCAACCCGACCTACAACGGCGGCGGGCCGGGGGCGCCGCGGCCGCAGCTCTCCGTCAACGGCCGCCGCAACCCGGTGGTGTCGATGCGGGCCAACGAGGTGCAGCAGTGGCGCATCGTCAACGGCGCCTTCCGCGACGCCGTCGAGCTCTACTACACCGAGCCGCAGTCGAAGACGCCGTGCGCGGCGCAGACGCCGCCCTCGACCATCCCGGTGCAGTGGCGGCAGATCGCGCAGGACGGCGTGCAGCTCAGCGTCGCCAACTACAACACCCTGGGCACGCTGAACCTGCCGCTCAACATGGCGCCCGCCAACCGCATCGACGTGCTGGTCAAGGCGCCGGCACAGCCCGGCAACTACAACCTCTGCGTGGTGCGCAACTCCGCGCTGTTCGTGCAGAACACCACCGGCCTCCCCGACAAGCCGAGCGTGCTGCTCACCATCAACGTTAGCAAGGACGCGGTGGTGCCACCGATGGAGTTCATCCCCGACGCGCAGTTCCCCGCCTTCCCGCCCTTCCTCGCCGACATCCCCAACAGCGAGATCAAGATGACGCGCACGCTGGTGTTCAGCGGCGGCAACACCAACATCGACGGCAAGGCCTTCCAGGACCACCACGTCGACCAGACCATGCAGCTCAACACCGCCGAGGAGTGGACGGTGGAGAACCAGGCCGACGACAAGTCGCACCCGTTCCACATCCACATCAACCCCTTCCAGATCACCGGCATCTTCCAGCCCAACAGCCCGGAGGCGAAGGACAAGAACAACCCCTGCTACGTCGACCCCAACAACCCCGACACCTGGAAGCCCTGCCCGACGCAGCAGCCGCAGGCCCCGTTCGTCTGGTGGGACACCTTCGCCATCCCCAGCGGGCAGCAGTACGTGCAGCCGTGCACGAAGCTCGAGGACTGCCCGAAGAACCTGCAGCCCTACATCACCTGCACGGCGGCCACCTCCACCAGGCCCGCCAAGTGCACCGAGTACATCCCGGGCTGGTTCAAGATGCGCACGCGCTTCGTCGACTTCACCGGGCAGTACGTGCTCCACTGCCACATCCTCGTCCACGAGGATCGCGGCATGATGCAGCTGATCCAGGTGGTCCCTGACACGACGCCATACGGACATCACTGAGCGCGAAGAAAACCTCGGCAAGGCCGGAGACGACCAGGCTGGTGGTGATCGCCGCCGGCCTTGCCGATGAGGTCGACCGGCTGGCCTTCGCGCCGCCGGTCACCCACGTCTACAACCCGCTGCGCTACGCCTGGGAGCCGTTCCGGCGCTACCTCGAACGCTTCGGCGGCGCCCGCGGCCGCACCGTCCTCGTCGGCATGAACCCGGGACCGTTCGGCATGGCGCAGACCGGCGTGCCGTTCGGCGACGTGGCCATGGTGCGCGACTGGATGGGGATCACCGGCAAGGTTGGTCGGCCCCCACTCGAGCACCCGCAGCGCCTGGTGCGCGGCTTCGACTGCCCGCGCAGCGAGGTGAGCGGCACGCGGCTGTGGGGCTGGGCGGCGCGCCGCTTCGGCAGCGCCGAGGCGTTCTTCGCCCGCTTCCTGGTGCTCAACTACTGCCCGCTGGCGTTCCTCGAAGAGAGCGGCCGCAACCGCACGCCCGACGCGCTGCCGGCGGCGGAGCGTGCCGCCCTCTACGCGGCCTGCGACCCGGCGCTGCGCGCCATGGTCGAAACGCTGGCGCCGCGGGCCCTCGTCGGCGTCGGCCGCTTCGCCGCCGAGCGCGCCGCCGCCGCCACCGCCGGCCTCGACGTGCCGGTCGGCTGCATCCTCCATCCCAGCCCCGCCAACCCCGGCGCCAACCGCGACTGGGAGCCGACGGTGGAGCGGCAGCTCGCCGAGCTGGGCGTCCTCTAGAGCTCCCGCGAAGGACGTGCAACGCGGCGGGCTGCAGACTAGGCTCGTCCACGAGAAGGGAGCGACAGCCATCTCCAAGCTCCGCGTGCACTGCTTCGCCATCTCACTCGACGGCTACGGCGCCGGGCCGGATCAGAGCCGGGAGGAGCCTCTCGGCATCGGCGGCGAGGCGTTGCACGACTGGTTCGTCGGAACGCAGACGTTCCAGCAGATGATCGGCAAGACCGGTGGGACGACCGGCGTCGACGACGACTTCGCCGCGCGCGGCATCGAGAACGTCGGCGCCTGGATCATGGGCCGCCACATGTTCGGCCTGCAGCGCGGCCCGTGGCCCGACGACGGCTGGCAGGGCTGGTGGGGCAAGAACCCGCCGTACCACGCCGACGTCTTCGTCCTCACCCATCATGCGCGCGAGCCCATCCCGATGGAAGGCGGCACCACCTTCCACTTCGTCACCGAGGGGATCGACGCGGCGCTGGAGCGAGCGCGGGCGTCGGCAAGTGGCCGCGATGTCCGCCTCCTCGGCGGCGCCGGCACCATCCGGCAGTACCTGGGCGCGGGTCTCATCGACGAGATGCACGTCGCGATCAGCCCGATCATGCTCGGCCGCGGCGAGCATCTCCTCGGCGGCATCGACACGCTGACCCTCGGCTACGCCCGCACTGAGCACGTCACCACCGAGGGCGCCATGCACTTCGTCCTCACCAAGAAGAGCCTCACCAAGAAGAGCTAGGCGCTCGCCGCGCCTCGCCCAACGACACGAAGGCCTCTCGCCGCCCTTCGTATACTCGCGCGCGCATGCGCCAGGTCACGCTCATCACCACCGGCGGCACCATCGAGAAGACCTACGACGAGCAGACCGGTGAGCTCTCCAACCGCCGCACGCTGGTGCGCCGCATGCTCGAGGAGCTGCGGCTCGAGGAGACCGACGTCACCGTGCGCGAGCTGATGAGCAAGGACAGCCTCGACATGACGCCGGAGGACCGCCGGCGCGTCGTCGATGCGGTGCGCGACGCCGCCAGCGAGCAGCATCCCGAGACTGGCTTGAAGAACCAGTGCGGCGGCGTCGTCATCCTGCACGGCACCGACACTCTCTGCGACACCGGCGAGCTGCTCGCCGAGGAGCTGCCGGCGCCGCGAGTGCCGGTGGTGCTCACCGGCGCCTGGCGGCCGTTCGAGATGAAGCGCTCCGACGCGCTGCAGAACCTGACCGAGGCGATCTTCGCCACCGGCGCGCTGCCGCCGGGGATCTACTGCGTGGCGCACGGCCGCACGCTGCGCTTCCCCGGCGTGCGCAAGGACCGCACGCGCGGCACCTTCGTCACCGCGCCGGCGGAGACGACCAAGGCACCCGCGTGAGGCGCCGCCGCGGCGGCTCGTCGTGAGCGCGCCGGCGGAGATCCTCGCCGCGCGCGAGCGCATCGCCGACACTCTGCTGGTGACGCCCTGCGTGCCGGCGCGCCAGCTGTCGCAGGAGCTGGGCGCCGAGGTGCGCATCAAGTGCGAGAGCCTGCAACGCACCGGCTCGTTCAAGCCGCGCGGCGCCCTCAACCGCATGCTGCAACTGCCGGCGGAGGCGCGGCAGCGCGGCGTCGTCTGCGCCTCGGCGGGGAACCACGCGCAGGCGGTCGCCTTCGCCGCCGCGCGGCTCGGAGCGCCGGCGCTCATCGTCATGCCGGAGACGACGCCGCTGGTCAAGGTCTCGGCGACGCGCCAGTGGGGCGCCGAGGTGGTGCTCCACGGCGCCGGCTTCGACGACGCCACCGAGCGCGCGCAAGGGCTGCAGCGCGAGCGCGGCCTCACCTACGTGCACGCCTTCGACGACGAGCAGGTGATCGCCGGCCAGGGCACCGTCGGCCTCGAGCTGCTCGAGCAGTTCCCCGAGCTCGACACCGTCGTCGTCCCCATCGGCGGCGGCGGCCTCATCTCCGGCATCGCGATGGCGATCAAGGCGACGCGGCCGCAGGTGCGCATCTACGGCGTGCAGACCGAGGCCTGCCTGTCAATGGAGCGCAGCTTCAAGACCGGGTCGCTGGTGGCGGACAAGCCCTCGCCGTCGATCGCCGAGGGCATCACGGTGAAGACGCCGGGCGGCATCACCGTCGAGCTGGTACGCAAGCTGGTCGACGACGTCGTGCTGGTCTCGGAGGCCGGCATCGAGGGCGGCATCTACCGGCTGCTCGAGACCAACAAGCTGCTCGCGGAGGGAGCGGGCGCCGCGGCGCTCACCGCGCTGCTCGAGCGCCGCCTGCCCGACCTCGCCGGGCGGCACGTAGCGGTGATCCTCTCCGGCGGCAACATCGACCTCAACATCCTCTCGCGCATCGTCGAGCGGGCGCTGGCGCGGCACCACCGGCTGACGCGGCTGCGGCTCACCATCGGCGACCGGCCGGGGTCGCTCGCCGCCGCGCTCGGGATCGTCGCCCAAAGCGGCGCCAGCGTGCTCCACATCGAGCACAACCGCTTCTTCACCGACGCGAGCTTCTGGGAGACCGAGATCGAGCTGACGCTGGAGACCCGCGACTCCCAACAGGTGGCGGAGCTGCGCGAGGCGCTGCGCGCGGCCGGCTACTCGCGCATCACCGAGCCCGACGTGCGGCTGTTCGGTTAGCGGCAGCTCTCGCCGGCGCAGCGGCGGAGCCGAGCCAGCTCCGACGCCAGCTCTTCGCGCACGCCCTTGAGCGCCTTGCCGGCGTGGCGGCTGTGGAGCTGCTGCGGGTCGGCCTCGAGGTCGTAGAGCTCGCGGCCGCCGCCGTCGTACTCCACCCACAGCCAGCGCGCGGTGCGCACGGCGGTGTAGGTGGCGCGGTTGCCTTCCAGCGCCTCGATGAGCAGTGAACGGTTGCGGCCGGCGCGCGGGTCGGCGGCGAGCGTCTCCAACGGCACGCCGTCGAGCCGACGGCCGGCGGTGGCGCCCGCGGCGGCGAGCAGCGTCGGCGCGAGGTCGATGTTGGCGGCGAGCTGGTCCGCCACCGCGCCGGCGGAAAAACCTGGGCCGCGGATCAAGAGCGGCACGCGAATCGCCTCCTCGTAGGGGAGGAACTTGCCGTCGCGGATGCGGTGCTCGCCATGGAAGAAGCCGTTGTCGGAGGTGAAGACGATCAGCGTACGGTCGAGCTCGCCGGTATCCGCGAGCGCATCGACGAGGCGCGCCACCATCTCGTCGACGGCGAGCAGCGCGGCGAGCTGGGCGCGGTAGGTGTGCAGCACGTTGGCGCGCGCCGGCGCCTGCAGGCGCGGCAGCCGGCGGATCGAGCGCGGCTTGTCGCTCACGTCGGCCTCGTCGAACGACGCCTTCGCCGGCATCGGCTCGTCGGCGAAGCGGCCGGCGTGGCGCGGCGCCGGCCGTGGGGCCTCTCCCTTGCCGCCGGCGTCGCTGCGTTCGAGGTGCGGCGCCACCGGAGCGACGCTCAAGAAGAACGGCCCGTGCCCGGCGCGGTCGCGGATCACCGCTTCGGCGGCTGCGGCCAGCACGTCGGTCTGATAGTCGGCCTCGGCATTGCCGCGATGCACGAGGTGACCGTCGTCGCTGAGCGTGTAGTCGTAGAACGAGTAGGTGGTGGGATCGACCAGCGCCAGCCAGCGCGACCAGCCGGGCGGCACCGCCGGCGGCACCACCTCGCCGTAGCCGTTGAGGTATTTGCCGACGTGCGCGGTGTAGTAGCCGGCGCGCTGCAGCCACACTGGCAGCGTTTCGCCCGCATCCAGGGCCCCCGCGCCGCCGCGCGGCGGCTGGTTGCCGCGCACGCCGTGGTTGTGGGCGTACTGGCCGGTGAGCAGCGTCGCCCGCGACGGGCAGCAGAGCGGATAGGAGACGAAGGCGTTGCTGAAGGTGGTGCCTTCGTCGCCGATCAGCCGCTGCGTCTCGGGCATGACGCGCAGCGACTCCAGCGTCTGATCGTCGGTGAGGATGAGGACGAGGTTGGGCTTCGGGCCGTTGGCCTTGGCGGCGTTGCCGGAGGCCAGGGCGTCGCGCCGCGCCGACGGACCGTTGGCGAGCAAGGCGAGGCCGGCGATCGCGGCGAGGGCGGCGCGCACGGCCATGAAGAAAGTATGGCGCATGCCTCTGACGCGCGGCGGCGGGGCGGCGGCGATCAGCGGTTCGGCACAAAGGACTGCACGATGACCAACGATCCGCCGCCTTAGGATGCCGCCATGGCCGAAGACGAGCCGCGTCAAGACCCGCCTCGCAAGCCCGTGGAGGTCGCCCCGCCCGGCCGCTCCACCGCCGATCAGACGCCACAGGAACGGCACGAGTGGGGCAAGGCCACCCGCGCGCCGGAGGAGCGCCACTTCCTCGTCGGCCCGCGGCTGCGGCGCGAGGAGTTGGCGCGCCTCTTCCGCATCCTCTCCGACTTCATGCGCGGCTTCCGCGCCCTGCACTTCCTCGATCCGGTGGTCACCGTCTTCGGCTCGGCGCGCTTTCCCGAGACGCATCCTTACTACGCGCTCGCGCGCGAGACCGGCCGGCGCCTCGCCGAAGCCGGCTTCACGGTGATGACCGGCGGCGGCCCCGGCGTCATGGAGGCCGCCAACCGCGGCGCCCGCGAAGGCGGCGGCACCAGCGTCGGCTGCAACATCGAGCTGCCGCACGAGCAGAAGCCCAACCCCTACCTCGACCTCTTCGTCGAGTTCCGCTACTTCTTCGTGCGCAAGGTGATGCTGGTCAAGTACTCGACGGCGTTCGTCTGCATGCCGGGCGGCTTCGGCACCATGGACGAGATCTTCGAGACCGCGACCCTCATCCAGACCGGCAAGATCCTCGGCTTCCCGCTCATCCTCGTCTGCCGCGACTACTGGCAGCCGCTGCTCGACTTCCTCGGCGGCACCATGGTGCGCGAAGGCACCGTCAGCGCCGCCGAGACGCAGCTGCTCACCGTCACCGACGACCCCGCCGAGGCGGTGGCGCAAATCGTCGAAGCGACCGGCCGGCTCAGCGCGGCGGCGGCGGCGGCAAGGCCGCGGCCGAACCCGCTGTTGGGCGAGAAGCGGCCGCCGCGGGCGCGCTCCTAGCTGTCGAAGGAATCAAGCTGCCAGTCCAAGGCGAGCGGCGATTGACGCCAGCCGCCGATCGAGCGTCCAGATGGGCGCATGCGATAGCGCCGCGGAGCACAACAAGTGCACGTCCACCCAACCGATCCCGCTGGCGGCAAGCGAGTTCCTGCTGACGAAGGACATCGCCTCACCATGCTCGGCCAGTGCCACGACGGGCAAGTCGACGAGCAGGGATGGGACCTCACTGCGTGGGCTCAGGTTGCCGAGGACCAGCTCACCGATGATGAAGGCATGGCACGCCACCTCCGCTGCCTCGAGCAGGTCCACCAGCCGAGGCTTGGGGTGACGAAGGTGGTCCACCCAAACGGAGGTGTCGACGAGGATCAACGGCCGGCCCGGCGCGAGCGACGACGGCGCGGAGCCGTGGCGCGCGGCTCGCTGCCTCCCAGCGCCGCGAGACGATGCGCGCTCTCACGGGCGATCAACGCCTCGAGCCCGGCGTGAACGAGTGCCGTCTTCTCCTGCACGCCGGTCAACCGGCGGGCCTTCTCGAGCAGTGGCTCATCGAGAATAAGCGTCGTTCTCATGTGCATGAGTATGGCTGCTCAAACCATACGAATCAAGGCGGCGACGACAGGTTACCGGCTCGGAGGGTGACAGCCGCCTCAGCACTTCACCACATCACAAGCCCGCCAGCCGCGTAGGGAGCTCACCAGCCACAGTCCGCTGACGCGGAGAAGGTCCTCGCGGCGAACGACGCGCTCGGCGATGCGGTGGCGGGCGAGGAGGCGCTCGCGGAAGACGCCGGGGAGGAGGCCGCATTCGAGGGGCGGGGTGACCAGCTTGCCGTCGATGTGCACCACCAGGTTGGCGATCGTCGACTCGGTGAGCTCGCCGCGTTCGTTCCACAGCAGCACGTCGTCGCAGTCGGGGCGCGCGGCGCGCGCGGCGTCGTAGAGGGCGCGGCGGGTGGTCTTGTGGAAGAGCAGCGGCTCGGCGGCGTCGACCGGTGTGGACGCGAGGGCGACGCGCCAACGCTTACGCGGCTTGCGAGGAGCGTGCTTCGCGGCGGCGAGCGGCTCGGCTTCGACGTGCACCGCACCGTCGCGGGCGAGCCGCAACCGCACGCGATGCGGCGCGGGCGGCAGCGTGCGCGCGAGATCTACGAGCGCGCTCCATTCGCGGCCGTCGCGGCGGAAGCCGAAGTAGCGCGCGGAAGCCGCGAGCCGGCGCAGGTGGCCTTCGAGCCGCACGTAGCCGCGCACGGGCGACCACCGCAGCGTCTCCAGCAGCTCGAAGTCGGCGCGCGGCTGCACGAGCACGCTGGCCTTGAGGCGCGACTCCGCGTGCTCGGCCGCCGCATCCGAGTCCCAGGTGACGCCGCCGCCGGTGCCGTACTCGGCGATGCCGCGGCGGCGGTCGATCCAAACGGTGCGGATGGCGACGTTGAAGTGGGCGCGACCGCCCGGGCCGGCCCAGCCGATGGTGCCGGTGTAGACGCCGCGCGGCTCCCCTTCCAGTGCGGCGATCAGCTCCATCGTGCGCGC
>DATNCU010000105.1:0-4791 GCA_035607145.1 Thermoanaerobaculia bacterium | reverse complement strand
CCCTGCACGGCGCGGCCTTCGATCGCGCCTACGCCGCGCGCGAGGTCGAGTACCACCAGCAGGTGCTCGACGCCGTCGACAAGGTGCTCATCCCCAGCGCCGGCAACGCCGAGCTCAAGGCGCTGCTGGTCAAGGTGCGCCCGGCGTTCGTCGCCCACCTCGAGCACGCCAAGCAGGTGCAGCAGGGGCTGCCGAAGGGGTGAGCGTGAGCGTCAACACCTGGCGGGTCGCCGTCACCGGCGTGCTGCTGCTGCTGCTCGGGCTGAGCGGCGGCAGCGCGCTCGCCGCGGCGGCCGCCCCGCACGCACCGGCGACCCACACGGTGACGATCGACGCCACCACCTACCTGCCCAAGACGGTCACCGTCGCCCTCGGCGACAAGGTGGTGTGGGTCAACAAGGACCTCCTCGTGCACACCGTGACGGCGAAGGACGGCAGCTTCGACTCCCGCGACATCCCCGCCGGAGGATCGTGGACGTTCGTGCCCAGCGCCGCCGGCCTCACCGCCTACGCCTGTACCTACCACACGACGATGCGCGGAACGCTGCGCGTGCGTTGAGGCGCAGGCCTTACCGCCACTTCGGGTGGCCCTTCTCCCAGCTCGCCGCCGCGTGGCGCAATCTCTTTCGGAGGTGGTCCTCCCCCAAGTAGCCAATCTCCACGCCTCGGCATGGCCATTAACATGCCCACGTGAAGCGCTCGCCCGACGGCCTGGCCCCGATCGTCACGCTCGACCGCCGGCTCGCGAAGCCGCTCCACCGCCAGCTCTACGACGGCCTCCGCGACGCCATCCTCGAGGGCCGGCTGCGGCCAGGGCAGCGGCTGCCTGCGACGCGTACGCTGGCCCGCGACCTGCGCGTCTCGCGTCTGCCGGTGGTGGCCGCGTTTGAGCAGCTGGTCGACGAGGGCTACGTGATCAGCCGGGTCGGAGCAGGCACGTTCGTGTCTTCCGCGTTCCCCGGCCACCGCGGCTCGCGCATCGGCGTCGGTTCAAGTCCCGCAGCGGACGCGAGCACGACGCCGCGCAGCCACCGACGACGTTTGCCGCGCTCGCCGCTCGCCACCCTCGACGAGCCGTGGCTCGAGCGCTGGGGACCGTTCCGCGTCGGCCAGCCCACCGTCGACGCCGTCGACGCGCGCGCCTGGGGACGGCTCGTCGCCTGGCACGCGCGGCGGATGCCGGAACGCCTGCACGCCTACGGCGACCCCATGGGCTACCGGCCGCTGCGCGAGGCGCTGGCGCACTACCTCGGCACCGCGCGCTCGGTGCGCTGCGACGCCGAGCAGATCATGATCACCAGCGGCTCGCAGCAGGGGCTCACCGTCACCGCGCACGCGTTGCTCGAGCCCGGCGACGAGGTGTGGTGCGAGGAGCCCGGCTACCGCGGCGCCCGCGACGCGCTGCTGCTGCGCGGCGCGCGCCCGGTGCCGGTGCCTGTCGCCGATGATGGCCTCGATGTCACCGCGGGCATCGCGCGCCACCCACAGGCGCGCGCCGCCTACGTGACGCCATCGCACCAGTACCCGCTCGGCGTGGTGATGAGCGCGCCCTGCCGGCTGCGGCTGCTCGACTGGGCACGCCGGCGCGGCGCCTGGGTGATCGAGGACGACTACGACAGCGAGTACCGCTACGACGCGCAGCCCATCGCCGCGCTGCAGGCGCTCGACGCCGACCAGCGAGTGGTCTACGTCGGCACGCTCAGCAAGGTGCTGTTCCCCGCGCTACGGCTCGGCTACCTGGTGATCCCGCGCGACCTCGTCGCGCGCTTCCGTCGCGTGCGCGACGCGGTCGACATCTTCCCGCCGCCGCTGCACCAGGCTGCCCTGCACGACTTCATCCGCAACGGCCACCTGACGCGCCACATCCGCCGCATGACCGCGGTCTATGCCGAGCGGCGCCGCGCGCTCGTCGAGGCGATCCGCCGCGAGCTGGGCGAAAGCGTGCGCATCGTCGGCGACCGCGCAGGCCTGCACCTGACGCTGATGCTGCCGCCGGGCGCCGACGACCGCGACGTCGCCGTACGCGCAGCGGGGCGCGGGGTCTCGGTGACGCCGCTCTCTTCGTGCTACGCCGGCCGGCGGCGACAGCCGGGGCTGGTGCTCGGCTACGCAGCGGCGCCGAGGGAAGAGATCGCCGCCGCCGTGCGCGAGCTGGGATCCGTCATCGGCGCGTGACGTCGTCGCCGACGAGGCTCGGCGAAACAGCGCGGGACGCCCACGAAGACCGCTTGGCTCGCCTCACCGCGGCGACGGCGTTGGCGTGGGCGCCGGCGCGTCGACCTCCTCGATGCGGACGTCCGCGGGCGGCCGTTCCGCCCGCAACCGCACCGCCACGGCCTCGGCCTTGCGCATCACGCGGAGCACGTTGAGCCCGGCGATGCCCTCGAGCTGCTCGTCGCTGTAGCCGCGCCGGACGAGCTCCGCGAAGAGCCGCGGGTAGGCGGCGACGCTCTCCAACCCTTCCGGGAGCGTCTCGGTGCCGTCGAGGTCGGCACCGACGCCGACGTGGGCTATCCCGGCAACCTTTGCGACGTGATCGACGTGGTCGGCGACATCGCGCACCGTGGCGCGCGGCGCCGGGTTCGCGGCTTCCCACTCGGCGAGCGCCGCCTTCACCTTCTCCGGCTGGCCCTTGAAGAGCGCCTTGAGGCGCGCTTCCTCGGCGTCCTTGGCAGCATCGCGGGCGCGAGCCTTCTCGGAGACGAAGGTCGGCACCCAGGTCACCATCACCACGCCGTCGTTCGTGGCGAGGCGGCGCAGGACGTCGTCGGGAACGTTGCGCGCGTGGTCGGTGAGGGCCCGCGCCGACGAGTGCGAGAAGATGACCGGCGCGGCGGTGACGTCGAGCGCGTCGTGCATGGTCTTCGGCGCGACGTGCGAGAGGTCGACGAGCATGCCGAGCCGGTTCATCTCCGCGACGACCGCCTTGCCGAACGGCGTGAGGCCGCCGTGGACCGGGTCGGCGGTCGCCGAGTCGGCCCAGTCGTCGTTGTCGCTGTGCGTGAGCGTCATGTAGCGGGCGCCGGCGGCGTAGAGCCGGCGCAGGACGGCGAGCGAGTTGGCGATCGAGTGGCCGCCCTCGACGCCGATGAGCGAAGCGATCTTGCCGCCGCGATGGATGCGCACGACGTCATCGGCGGTCGAGGCGAGCTCGAAGGTGTCCGGGTAGAGCTTGGCGAGGCGGTGGACGACGTCGATCTGCTCGAGCACCGCGCTCACCGCGTCGGCTCCCTTGAGCGTCGTCGGCACGTAGACCGACCAGAACTGCCCGCCCACCCTGCCCTGCCGCAACCGCGGAATGTCGGTGTGGAGCGCTGGCGTGAGCCCGCTCTGGTCCTGGCGGATGTCGATCTGGGCGAGGTGGTTCTTCACCCGCTCCGAGTACTGCCAGGGCAGGTCGTTATGGCCGTCGATCAGCGGCACTTCGCGGAGGATGCGGTCGACGCGATCGGCAACCGGGTCGGCGCGGACGCTGGCAGCGGAGCCGAGGACGACGACGATGAGGAGCAGTACCGCGCGGGCTGGCGACACGACGGCTACTTGCCGAGCTCGTACAGGTACTCGACGAACGACATCACGGCGCCGTCGAAGCCCTGCACGTCCGGGTTGGTCGAGTCGATGAGGTAGTACTCGTCGGGCGCGTGGGCGCCGCTGCCGTGGCCGAGGCCGAAGTGGCCGGCGGCGAGGCTCAGGGGCGCGTCGGTGAAGACGTAGCCGGGGTAGGAGCCGGCGTTGCGCGGCCACAGCACCGGCTCGATGCCGGCGCGCTCGAGCACCGCGACCTGCGCCTGGATGAGCGGCGCCGAGGCGCCCGTGCTCGTCGGGTCGTAGCCGCCGGTGACGTTCACCTCGAGGTCGCCGAAGCCGCGCTTCTGGAGGTGTGCGCGCAGCGCCGCCACCGCGTCGGCCATCTTCATGTCCGGCACCAGGCGCATGTCGATCTTCGCCACCGCGCGGTGCGGCAGAACGGTCTTGCCGCCTGGCCCGGTGTAGCCGCCCACCAGCCCTTCGATGTTCACCGTCGGCTGCGACTCCAGCCGCTCGTTGGCCTGCTGCCACGGCAGGTTGTCGATCCAGTGCTCGACGCTGTAGAGCTTCTTCGCCTGCGCCTCGTTGCGCCGCCGCGACGCCTCGGCGATCATCGCCCGTTCCTCGGCGTTGAGCGGCCGCGGCTTTGGGTAGTTGTCGATAGTGATGGTGTTGCCGTCGTCGGAGACCAGCGTGTCGAGCGCCTTGACCAGGCGCCACGCCGGGCTGTCCACCATCGCCTTGAGCGAGGAGTGGATGTCCTTGCCCGGGCCGCGGCCCCAAAGCTCGCCGCTCGACACCAGCTCGAGCTCGACCACGCCTTTCGCGCCCAGGCTCACCGTCACGATGCCAGTCGGGTCCTGCGCCGCCGACGGCATGAAGACGCCGACGCACTTGCGCAGCGCCGCTTCCACCTCGGGGCGATGAACGAGCTGGCCGATGTGCGGCGACCCGATCTCTTCCTCTCCCTCGGCGACCAGGACGAGATTCACCGGCATCTTGCGTCCCGCGCCGCGAATCGCGTGCAGTGCGGCGAGAAGCGCCGCCTCCGGTCCTTTCTGATTGACCGCGCCGCGGCCGACGATCACCTTCCCGACTCCCGGCTTGTCCACGATTCGCGCTTCGAGCGGAGGCGAGGTCCACTCGGCCGGATCGAATTGTTTGACGTCGTACATGAAGTAGAGGCCCACCGTCTTCGCCGCGCCGGCATCCAGTGTGGCAAAGACGCCGGGTTTGCCGTCCGTGTTGATAATAGTGGCGCTT
>DATNCU010000102.1:0-2732 GCA_035607145.1 Thermoanaerobaculia bacterium | reverse complement strand
TGCGCGTCGTGGGCGGAAAGCTCGCTGAAGGCGCCGGCGAACGCGGCGCGCAACTTTGCCGTCACCGACTCGAGGACCGCGGGATCGTCGTCCACCCAGAGGCTGAGGATGGCGTGCACCTGAGCGCCGTTGGCGAGGCCGCCGATCCAGTTGGCCGGCGCGCTCGTTCCCACGTCTCCCACCATGTTGGCCGTGGTGGAAGACGTGGCGCCGCGCTGAAAGCCGGCGTCAAAGGTGGCGAGCTGCTGGGAGGTGACGCCCAGAGTCGCCAGGCCGGCGGCGGTGAAGGCGACGTTGACGAAGCACTTCGGCTTCACCGTCCAGCGCGCGGCGGTGGTGATGCGCGGCAACCCGCCGGCCCCGTCGACGAGCGCGCCGATGAAGGCGCGCGCCGGCGGCGCGGCAGTGATGGTGAGGATGAAGTGCCGCGCCAGGTCGACCCGGTAGCCGCGGAGGATGGTGCCCTGGACGTCGCCGTAGTCGATCGCCGGATCAGGCATTCGGCACCGGCGAGGCGGTCGACGTCGCCGCCGAACCCGGCAGGGCGGCGAGGATCTGCTGCACGGTCGCGGTGTAGGACTCTGCCAGCGCCACGTTGTTGGGCGGCTGCTGGGAGGCGTCGTTCTGCGCCAGGAACGCCTGGAAGGCAGACACGTTGTTGGCTACCGGCACGAGCGCCGCGCCGCCCACCACGTACGGCAGCACGGCGTTGAAGACGTCGCCGATGGCCGAGACGAAGTCCTCGATGTAGGTGTCGAAGTCACCGTCGTACTCGGTGATGATGGCGATGACGAAGGGGCCGTTCGAGAAGATGCCGGTCGGCAGCAGGTTGGCCTTGCTGGTGTCGAGGAAGATGGCGCGCGCGTAGTGCACGGTGCCGACCGACTCGAGCCCGGCGTAGAGCTGCGGCACGTATTGCTCCAGCACCCCCGACAGCGTCGCGACGCTGGTTCCCGGAATGATGGGCAGCATGAGGGTCAGCGGGTTCGCCATGGTCTCACCCCTTTTCCGCAAGAGAGCCCCGCGCCGGCGCCGCGGGATGCACCGCCGGCGACGGGTCTCGAGATGGCTGTGGGTGCCGCCCCAAACGTCCCGCCTCGCGCCGGCTGGCGCGAGGTGGAGGCTCGACCGATGCTGCCACTTGCTAGCGGCTGATTAGACGGACGCGCCGCCGCGAATTCACCCCGGCGACGCACACCGCGCAGCGGCAACCGCTACGACACCCGCTGCCCGCTACGACACGCGCTTCGCTTGCACCGACGGCTCGGGATCGTGAATCGTGAGCCCGGTCACGCGCTCGCCGTCGACGGCGAAGCGCACGCGCACCGAGGGCGCGCCGGCGGGGTGGAAGGCGTGCGCGCCGAGGTGGCGCAGTGGCCGCCCGCCGCTGCCCGCCGCGGCGATGGTGAGGCCGAATTTCCCGATCGCCACTTCCAGCAATCCGGTCGGCCCGGCGGCGAAGCGGTAGCTGCCGACGTAGCGCTGCCGCTGCTCGTCGGCGAGCGGCTCGGCCGGCGTTCCTGCCGCGCCGCCCAGTGCTTCGAGGTAGGCGAGGACCGGCGCCGCCGGCTCCCCGCCGACCTTGGCGTGGTCGAGGAGTGGGATGCCGTGCGGTCCGGGGATCGCTTGCACGCCGGGGGACGCCGCGACGAAGGCCTTGACCACCTCGAGCTGGCCGAGCATGGCTGCCGAGAAGATCGTCGGCCGCGCCCCGTGGCCGAGCAGCAGCAGGGCGATCTCGCGCTGACCGGTGTGGCTGGCGGCGTCGAGCGGCGATTCCCAGTCGCCGTAGCCCCAGTCCCACTGCGCCTTGGCCAGCTCCGGCCGCTTCTCGACCAGCGCGCGCACGGCCGCGAGGTCGCGGTGGGCGACGCCGACGACCTCCTGAACGAGCGCGGGGTCCTGCCGCGGGAACCAGGATGGCGGCGCCGCGGCATCCGAAGCGGCCATGGATGGCGCGGCAGGCACGGGTGGAGGGGCGGGCTCGGCGGCGGCGCGTCCGGCCATCGCCAGCACACCGGCCGTTGCGCCGAGCTCGGTCAGGAAGCGTCGCCGGCTGCGGGGATCGTCGATGCGGTGAGCCATGGGGTCCTCCTCGTTGCTCGCGGCAGGCTAGCGGCGCCGCGGCTCCACGGCCATCCAGCGGACGCTGAGGAGACGACGAGGAAACCATGAGGCCGCCGCCGGACCGCTGTCGCGGCCGGCCGTGGTGCGTGCCGGCGCGATAGCGTTGCGGCGGTGAGCGGCACCGCGCAACGTTTCCGGTTCGGCGAGCACGAGTTCGACCCCGCCACGGGTGAGCTGCGCGGGCCGGCGGGGGAGACGCGGCTGCCGCCGAAGCCCGCCCGCTTCCTCGCCCTGCTGCTCGAGCGTCCCGGCGAGCTGGTGAGCCGCGAGCGGGTGCGGCAGGAGCTGTGGCCCGACCAGCACGTCGAGCTCGACCAGGTGCTCGCCTACACGTTGCGCCAGGTGCGCGCCGCGCTGGGCGACGATGGCGCCGAGCCGCGCTTCATCGAGACGCTGCCGCG
Source organism: Thermoanaerobaculia bacterium (assembly GCA_035607145.1). GTDB lineage: Bacteria > Acidobacteriota > Thermoanaerobaculia > Multivoradales > JAIOJS01 > DASYQD01. The sequence goes on along the minus strand of DATNCU010000102.1, from coordinate 204 downwards.
GCGCGGCTACCGGTTCGTCGCCGTCGAAACTGTCGGGGACGGCTCACCGGCAGACGACACAACGGCGCCGCTGCATGGCACGCCTACCGCGGTCGCGCCTGTCGACCCTGCGAGCCCAAGGCCGGAGCGCACGACGTTGTGGAGCCGCAACTGGCGCAGGCTGGCGCTCGCAGCCCTGGTGCTCTTGCTGGCGGTCGCCGCGGA
>DATNCU010000078.1:0-12735 GCA_035607145.1 Thermoanaerobaculia bacterium | reverse complement strand
TGGGCGCCGCGCTTGCGCTCCACCCAGAAGACGTTGAGGTCGAGGAACGCGAAGGCCTTGGGGTCTCGCGAGAGGCGGTCGGTGATCTCCTGGATCGTCGGCACCGTCTCGACCGTGAGCGCCGGCCAACGCTCGGCCTTGAAGCGCTGCGTCAGCGCAGCGAGCGTGGTGCCGCGGAAGGCAAGCGCGGTGAAGCCCGCAAGCTCGGTAGGGACGCGCTCGCGGCTGGTGACGTCAGGCACCGCGGCGTTAGTCACCAGCACCGGCATGCTGGAGAAGAAGGGCGGACCGAAGGTGACCTCCTTCTTGCGCTCCTCGGTGATGGTGGTGCCGGCGAGGCCGATGACGCCGCCCTGCGCCTCCCGCACTGCGGCGTAGAAGCGCGGGAAATCGTCGTAGGGCACGTGGCGATAGTCGACGTCGACGTTGCGCACGTTCTTGAGGTAGCTCCTGAACTGCTCCATCAGCTCGATCATCACGCCCGAGACCTTGCCGCTGTCGTCGACGTCCACGAAGCCCTCGAGCGGGTAGTAATAGACGAGTGTCACCGTGCCGCGGCCGGCGCGCTGCGTCGCGGCCCAGGTGTCGCCGCGTAGGACCGCCGGCGTCGCGCCGACCGTCGCTGGCGTCGACTGCGCGAGCGCAGTTGCCGACACGACCGCCAATCCCACCCCAACCATCAACTTGTTCATGCCCGTGGGTACGACGACGTCGCGCGTGGGTTTCATATCCGGACTCTAGGCACGTCACCGCGCCGGTCTGGGCCGAATGACGCCAACGGCGTTCTCGACGACGCCAGCGGTCGCCGCTCGGCTCACCGTTGGCAACGCTCCTGCAGCCCACCGGCGCCGGGTATGACACGGGAGAAATCGCGATGAAGCTACCGAAGCCTGGCAAACCGCACGAGAAGCTGGAGCGCCTCAGCGGCAAGTGGGACGGCAAGGAGACCTGGCACCCCTCGCAGTTCGCCCCCGAAGGCGCCGAAACCGAAGGCGCCTTCGAGTTCAAGAAGGACGTCGACGGCTTCTACCTGCTCGCCGACTACGAGGACTCGATCGCCGGCAAGCCCAACCTGCGCGGCCACGGCGTCCTCGGCTGGGACCCCAAGCAGGAGTCGTACACCCTCCACTGGTTCGACAACTTCGGCAACCCGCCGGCGGAGCCCAGCCGCGGCGACTGGCAGGGTGACCGGCTCGTGCTCGAGAACGGCACCGGCGACCATCGCGGGCGCACCATCTTCGACCTCAAGGGTGACGACGCCTTCGAGTTTGGCATCGAGATGAGCGAGGACGGCGGCAAGAGCTGGAACCCGACGATCGACGGCGATTACCGGCGGCGCTGAAACCGCGTGCGGCGCGTCCGCGGCGACGGCGCCTGTGGTCGCGCCGCGATACGCTGCGCCGATGTTGAAGACGCGCCGCCTCGGCAGCCAGGGCCTCGAGGTCTCCGCCCTCGGCCTCGGCTGCATGGGGATGAGCCAGTCGTACGGCGAGGCCGACGAGCGCGAGTCGATCGCCACGCTGCACCGCGCCGTCGAGCTCGGCGTCACCCTCTTCGACACCGCCGAGGTCTACGGCCCGTTCACCAACGAAGAGCTGCTCGGCCGCGCCTTCGCCGATCGCCGTGACCGCGTGCTGCTCGCCACCAAGTTCGGCTTCCGCTTCGAAGGCGGCCAGCTGCTCGGCACCGACAGCCGCCCCGAGCACGTGCGCGACGTGGTGGACGCGTCGCTCTTGCGGCTGCGCACTGATCGCATCGACCTGCTCTATCAACACCGCGTCGACCCCGAGGTGCCGATCGAGGACGTCGTCGGCGCCATGGCCGACCTCGTGCGCGCGGGCAAGGTGCGCTTCCTCGGCCTCTCCGAAGCCGGCGAAGCGACGCTGCGCCGCGCCCACGCCGTGCACCCGATCTCGGCGCTGCAGAGCGAGTACTCGCTGTGGGAGCGCAACCTCGAAGAGAGCATCGTCCCGGTGCTGCGCGAGCTCGGCATCGGCCTCGTCCCCTTCAGCCCGCTCGGCCGCGGCTTCCTGACCGGCACCGCGAAGCCGGCGGCCGACTACCCGGAAGGCGACTTCCGCCGCGGCGACCCGCGTTTCCAGGGCGACAATTACGCCGCGAACATGAGCGCCGCCGCGACGGTGCGCGAGATCGCGGCGAAGAACGGCGCAACGCCGGGCCAGGTCGCCCTCGCCTGGCTCCTCCACAAAGGCGACGACGTGGTCCCCATCCCCGGCACCAAGCGCCGCCGCTACCTCGAAGAGAACGTCGCCGCCGCCGACCTCGCGCTCGACGCCGCCGAGATGGCCGCCCTCGACGCCGCCCTGCCGCCGGGCGCCACCGCCGGCCCGCGCTACGGCGAGCGCATGCTCAGCCTCATCGACCGCTGAGCGGGCGCGCCAAGGCGAGCCCGGCAGCGCCACCAGCGCCGTAGCCAGCGGCGGCGGCGGCGATCCTCCCGCGCCTTGGAGCCCACGATTTTGCCTATCCTTTGCAGCGCCAGATCCCGTCGGATGTAGAGGTGCCAGGCAAAGACGAGGTCGAAGAGCAGGGCGGAGAGCCACCAAAGGTAGGAGAACCCGGCGGCGCCAAGGACCACCGGCCAGAGCTTGCCGTGGTTGCCTACGGGGCCGGCGATGTGGACGGCGACGAGTCCGACGATGGCCGCTCCGCCCACGGCCAGCAGCGGCTTGAGACCCGACTTCGGCCACCGCCGACTGACCAAGTAGACGAGGATGACCACCAGCAGCGAAGTGATCAGGACCCATGTCGGCCCGAGGAGCTGCAGCGCCGACGGCCCACCCTCGCAAAGCACCAAGAGGTAGGCAGCCACACAGGCCAGGTAGGCTAGCCAACTCCTTCGGTGCCAGGACATCAGCGACGTCAGGCGGGGGATGCGTGCCGTCACCGTGATTCCCAGCAGGAGGATCGCGATGGCGCCGACCGAGCGCAGCACGTAGACGAAGGAGTCGTCGGTGCCCGGGGCGGTGTACCCCCGGACCGCCTTGAACAGCACGTAGACGGCGACGAAGAGCAGCGTCGCCACCCCCACGTACGGCAACAGGTAGCTTGCAAACTTCTTCCATCGGATGTCGCGGGGGGCCTGCGGCGCGGGGGGAGAGACGGCCGCCGCGGTCGCGGGCTGCTCGGTTGCCTTTGCAGCGGTCTTGCGCGCCACTTTCCCGGCGGCTTTCTCGGCCTTCGCAGCAACCTTCTCCTCCGGCGGCGTCTCCTGGACGACCGTGGCGATGAAGTGGCTGAAGATCTCCTCGTCGTTCCAGTAGTCGACGTGGGCCTTGCCGGGGAACGGGTAGCGGATGAAGCCGATGTCGTGATGGCGTTCGAAGTTGAAGATCTTGATCCAGCCGGTCTGCCACAACCACACCCGAGCGGCGTCGAGCGCGGAGGCAATCGGGTCGCCCTTGTCGTAGTAGTTGCGCCACTCGATCGGCTTGCGCTGGCCACAGTCCGGCGGCCCGGTCTCGAGGTCGAACAGCTCTGGCCAGAGGAGCAAGTGCTTGTCCAGCGGCGAGCCGAAGGTCATCAACCCGCGCACCTGGTCGACCCAGGGGGCCTTGGCGCGGATCCCCGCCAGCAGCCCGAGGAACGACACCACTGTGCCCTCGCTGTGCGACACCACGTAGATCTCCGCCTTGGGGTACACGTCGTACACCTTTTCCAGGGTCTCCCTGAAGACGGTGAGGATCTTGTCGCGCTCGCCCTCAAACTCGGTGACCACCTGGACGTCGCCGAGGTAGTCGTCGAGCAGTTTCTTGAGGTCGAAGTCGAAGAGGCCGGCCTTGGAGGCGAGGAAGCAGAGCCGCTCGAGCACGCCGAGGGTCTCGATCATCTCGTCGAGCACCAACTTGAGGTGTCCGAAGGCTGCCGTGGCGGCGCCTTCCTGCTTGCAATGCATCCGTAGCCGCCCGACGATGGTGCCGGCCCACTTCTTCGCTTCCTCCAGCTTGTGCTTGGACTCGACCAGCCTGCGCGGGACGTCTGCCCAGTAGACCTCGGCGAAAGCGAGGTGCTGGAAGCGCTCGGCGGGGAACGGCGCCTTCATCGAGAAGGTCGCCGCGTTGTTGTGGAACTTCCCCAGCGGAATGGCGGCGGGCTTGCGGTGGAAGGTGCAGAACTGGTTGACCACCGACTGGATGGTGGCGAAGTTGTGCTGGTCGCCGACGCCGTGGACGGCGACCACCACCTTGGTCACCTTGCTGTCCTCCGCACCCGGCGCGGTGACCCTCTTCGGGGTCTCGGCCTCGACCGCGGGGGGCACGTCCCCCGTGCCGGCGGCCTCTGCGTGTTTCGTAAGCGTCATGGCTGCACCCTTGGACGAGACGGCCTCAAAATCGATTCCCCTCAGGGTGAGATTCGCCGCCAGGCCCCGCCGTTTGACATGGGGAACACCGCGCCCGCGATATTCTGCTGGCAACGCCCGAGAGCGGTTCGCAACCTCACCGTCCACGACGCGGTCCGATGTCCCACGACCTCCCCGCCGACCTCGGCGCCCAGAACCGGCTCGAGCTGCGCCGGTGGCTGGGCGAGGGTGCGAGCGGCACCGTCTACGAGGCCTTCGACGCCGAGCGCGGCACCACGGTCGCGGTCAAGGTGCTACGCCAGCTCGGGCCCGCGGACCTCTACCGCTTCAAGAACGAGTTCCGCACCCTCGCCGACGTCGTCCATCCCAACTTGGTGCAGCTGTACGAGCTGTTCTCCGACGGCGAGCGCTGGTCGTTCACCATGGAGCTCGTCGACGGCGTCGACTTCTGCAGCTGGGTGCGCGGCGACCGGGCGCTCGACGAGGCGCGCATCCGCACCGGCTCGCAGCCGACGTTGCGGGCGGTTCCCGACTCCGCCGCGCTCGCCGCCGACAGCGGTCACGGTTCCGCAGGTTCAGGCGGCGCGCGACTCTTCGCCGAGCCGCTGCCGCCATCACCGCGTCCCGACCTACCGCCGCCACCCGAGCTCGACAGCGGCTTCGACGAGGCGCGGCTGCGCGGGGCTGCCGTGCAGCTCGCGCACGGGCTCACTGCGCTGCACGGCGCCGGCAAGCTGCACCGCGACCTCAAGCCTTCGAACGTGCTCGTCGCCCCCAACGGCCGTGTCGTGCTGCTCGACTTCGGCCTGATCCGCGACGCCGAGCCCAACCAGACCTACCAGAGCCTGCACGAGGGGATCGTCGGCACGCCGGCCTACATGGCGCCCGAGCAGGCGGCCGGCCTCAACGTCAACGCGGCGAGCGACTGGTATGCGGTAGGCGCGATGCTCTACGAGGCGCTCGCCGGCCGGCCGCCGTTCGTCGGCCGCGGGCTGCAGGTGCTCGTCGAGAAGCAGTCGATCGACCCGCCGCCGCCGAGCCGCTTCATGCACGGCGTCGATGCCGCGGCGCGCGCCCGTGACCTGCAGGACCTGGCGATGGATCTGCTCGCCCGCGACGCCGCGCGCCGCCCCACCGGCCGCACCATCCTCAAGCGGCTGGGCGGCACGCAGGTGCCGCGCGGTCCGTTCGCCAGCCAGTCGACGTCGTGGCCCGGCACGCCGCGCCTCGTCGGCCGCGACCGCGAGCTGCGGGCGCTGCACGAAGCCTTCGAGACGGCGCGGCGCCGGCAGGTGACGGTGCTCGTCGGCGGTGCGCCGGGCTCGGGCAAGAGCGCGCTGGTGCGCGGTTTCCTCGACGAGCTGCGCGCCGACCGCGACACCACGAGCTCGAGCAACCCCGAGACGCCGGTGGTGCTCACCGGCCGCTGCTACCTCAACGAGTCGCTGCCCTACAAGGCGGTCGACAGCCTGATGGACGCGCTCTCTCGCTACCTGCGCGGCCTGCCGCGCGAGCAGGCGCAGACGCTGGTGCCCGCCGACGTGCAGGCGCTCGCACGCCTCTTCCCCGTCCTCGGCCGCGTCGAGGCGGTGTCGGCGGCGGAGCGCAAGGTGCTCGAGGTGCCCGACTCGCTCGAGCTGCGGCGCCGCGCCTTCGGCGCCCTGCGCGAGCTGTTCGGCCGCATGGCGGCGCGGCAGCCGCTGGTGCTCTACATCGACGACCTGCAGTGGGGCGATGCCGACAGCGCGGCGTTGCTCGCCGAGCTGGCGCGGCCCCCCGACCCGCCGCCGCTGCTGCTGCTCGGCTGCGTACGCACCGACGACGGCAGCTCATCGCCGCTGGTCGAGAGCCTGCGCAAGTCGGCAACCTCGGCCGCGGCCGGGCTCGAGCTGCGCGAGCTGTCCGTGGGGCCGCTGGCGCTCGCCGACTCGGAGGTGATCGCGCGCCAGCTGCTCGCAGAGCGCCCCGCCGAACCATCGCCGTCGGGCGACCTCACGCCGGAGGAGTCCGAACGCCTGCGGGCGGCGATCGCGATGAGCGACGCCGCTCGCCGCGTCCCCGACGCCGGGCTCGCCACCGTGCTCGCCCGCGCCTCGGCGGGAAACCCCTTCTTCCTCCAGGCGCTGGTGCGCTACGCGCAGGCCTTGAGCGAGCCCGATCCGCGGCTCACTGCCGGCGCCGGCAACGGCGCGCTCGCTGCCGACCCGCTGCGCAGCTCGTTCTCGTTCCCCTCGCTCGACGCGCTGGTGCGGGCGCTCCTCGCGCGGCTGCCCGCCGAAGCGCGCGCGCTGCTCGAGGTGGTGGCGGTGGCGGGGCACCCGCTGACGCTCTCCGCCGCCTCGCGCGCCGCGCGCCTCGACGACGGCCTGCAGACGGCGCTCACCGTGCTGCGCGCGGGTCGCCTGGTGATCGTGCGCGAGGCAGGCGGCACGCGCTGGATCGAGGCCTACCTCACGCGCATCGCTGAGGCCGTAGACGCGGTGCTCGAGCCCGAGCGCCGGCGAGCGCTGCACGCACGGATCGCCGCTTCGTTGCTGCTCGACCCGCAGGTCGACCCCGAGGCGCTCGCCGTGCACTTCCGCGCCGCCGGCGAGGAGACCCGTGCCGCCGAGTACGCGCTGCAGGCAGCGCGGCGCGCGCGCGAAGCGCTGGCGTTCGACCGCGAGGTGGAGCTGCTGCGGCTGGTGCTCGAGCTCGGCGGCCAGCCGGGTCATCCAGATGCCGAGCGCCGCACGCTGATGGTGGAGCTCGGCGAGGCGGCCACCAACGCCGGCCGCGGCGCCGAGGCGGCGGCCGCCTACCTTGCCGCGGCGCCGGGCGCGAAGGCCGGCGAGGCGATCGAGCTGCGCCGCCGCGCCGCCGAGCAGCTGCTGGTCTCCGGGCGCATCGACGAAGGGCTCGCCGCCATCGAGCAGGTGCTCGCCTCCATCGGCATGCGGCTGCCGAAGACCTCGCGCGCGGCGTTCCTGTCGCTCGTCTGGCGGCGGCTGCTGCTGCGGCTGCGCGGCATCCGCTTCCGCGAGCGCGACAGCACGCAAGTGGCGAGCGAGCGCCTCATCGCCATCGACACCTGCTGGTCGGTGACCGTCGGCCTCGGCCTCGTCGACACCATCCGCGGCCTCGACTTCGGCACTCGCGGCCTGCTGCTCGCGCTCAACGCCGGCGAGCCGTCGCGGGTGGCGCGCGCGCTGGCGCTCGAGATCGGCGTCTCCGGCACCAGCGGCACCAAGAACGTCGCGGCCACCGAGGAGATGGTCAAGCAGGCGATGCGGCTCGCCAAGAAGCTCGCCGACCCGCGCATAGAGGGGCTCGCCACCGTCACCTCCGGCATGGCCGCCTACCTGCGCGGCGACTTCACCCTCGCGCGCGAGCGGCTCGAGCGCGGCGAGCGCATCCTGCGCGAGCGCTGCCGCGGCGTCACCTGGGAGCTCGACACCGCGACGACCATGCTCTTCCGCGCCCTGCTCTTCCTCGGCGACTGGGCGGAGATCCGCCGCCGCCTGCCCGCCGCCCTCGAAGGCTTCGCCGCCCGCGGCGACCTCTACGCCGAAACCAACGTGCGCTCGCGCATGGGCTGGGTGGCGCGGCTGATGCTCGACCAGCCCGACGAGGCGCGGCGCGAGGCGCGCGAGGCGATCGCCCGCTGGTCGCACAAGAGCTTCCACCTGCAGCACTATTGGCAGCTCACCGGCCTCGCCGAGATCGCGCTCTACGAGGGACGCGGCGAAGCGGCGTGGGAAGAGATCGAGGCGAGCTGGCCGAAGCTCGCCGCCACCCACCTGCTGCGCGTGCAGTTCACCCGCATCGAGGCCAAGCACTTGCGGCTGCGCGCCGCGGTGGCGGCGATGGCCGCATCGGGGCTCGACGGCGAGGCGTACCGGCGGTTACAGCCGCTGGTGCACCGCGAGCTGCGCACGCTCGAGCGCGAGGCGGTCGCCTGGGCGGCGCCACTGCTGCAGCTGCTGCGCGCCGGCATCGCCGCGCTCGAGGGCAACCACGAGGACACCGTACGGCTGCTCGAGAGCGCGGCCGAAGGCTGCGACCGCTCGCGGCTGAGCCTCTACGCCGCCGCCGCCCGCATCCGCCGCGCCGAGCTGCTCGACCGCCCCGACGACGAGGCCGCGCGCGCCGCCACCAACCACCTGCGCACGCAAGGCGCGCTGCGGCCGGAGAAGTGGTGCGACGTGCTGGTGCCGGGGTTCACGAGTCCAAGGGGCCGGAGCACCGATCCGGGCGGCCGGAGCGGCGCCGCGCTCGGTCTCTCATCTCATTGAAACGATTCGCCTGAAGTCTCGGTGTAGCCGCTTGTGCTACGCTTTCCCGCGATGAAGTTCGTGACCGTCCGCGAGCTGCGCAATCGGCCCGGCAGGGTCTGGGACGACCTGCGCGACGACGACTTGGTGCTCACCGCCAACGGCAAACCGGTCGGCATCCTCGTCGGCGTGGAGGAGGAGGGCCTCGAGGACACGCTGGCGTCGCTGCGCCGCGCTCGCGCGCTGCAGGCGGTGTCGCGGCTGAGGCAGCAAGCGGCCGTCACCGGCGCTCGTGAGCTGACTCCGCGTCAGGTGGCAACAGAGATCCGAGCGGTACGGCGGCGCCGGCCATCGTGAGGCTGGTGCTCGACACCAACGTCCTGGTGTCGGGTCTGCTCACTCCCCACGGCCCGCCAGGCCGCATCCTCGACCTCGTGCTCGCCGGCAAGGTGCGGCTCCTCATCGACGATCGCATCATGGACGAGTACCGCGAGGTCTTGCTGCGACCGCGCTTCGGCTTCGATCCCGCGGCAGTCGCCACGTTGTTGACGTTCCTGACGACCGAGAGCGAGTGGGTCTCGGCGCCGGCCCGCGGCGTTCGCTTGACGGACCCCGGTGATCAGCCTTTCGCAGAAGTGGCCATCGCGGGTGGAGCGGACTACCTGGTGACGGGGAACCCGCGACACTTCCCCGCGTCGCGCCTCCCTCCGAGCTTGCGCGTCAGCGCACCTGTCGCCTTCATGGCTGCTATCGCGCGTCGCGACTAACCCGTCGGGCTACCGCACGATTTTTGCAGCGCAGCGCGCTGGAAGTCGGTCAGGCGACCGACTCGGGTTTACCTGTGCTCTCGCGAAGGAGACCGCCATGAGGACCTCGCCGCTTCGCTCGTCGCTTCGTCTCGCGCTCGCCGTCTTGATCGTGGCCCTTGCCACCACCGGTCCGGTTGCCGCCAAGGAGAAGATGAGCCGCCACGGCTTCGCGGCCGACATGCGCAAGCTGTGGGAAGACCACATCACCTGGACACGGCTGTTCATCGTCGAGGCGACCGCCGGCCTGCCGTCCAAGGACGCCACGACCGCGCGGCTGCTGCAGAACCAGACCGACCTCGGCGACGCCATCAAGCCCTTTTACGGCGATGCCGCCGGCAGCAAGCTGACCGCGCTGCTGCGCGATCACATCCTGATCGCCGCCGACCTCGTCGGCGCGGCGGCCGCCGGCGACACCGCCAAGCAGAACGCCGCCAACCAGCGCTGGGTTGCCAACGCCGACGAGATCGCCGCCTTCTTGAGCGGCGCCAACCCCAAGCACTGGCCCGCCGCCGACGCCAAGAAGATGATGCGCGACCACCTCGACCTGACGACCAAGGAGGTCGTCGCGCACCTCGGCAAGGACTGGAAGGCCGACGTCGCGGCCTACGACGCGGTCCACGCCCAGATCCTGCACATGGCCGACATGTTGAGCTCGGGCATCGAGGCGCAGTTCCCCGACCAGTTCCGGGAGTGATGCGCGAGGGGCATGAAAAAGGCCCTCCCGAAGGAGGGCCTGAATCGAACGTATCGGAAGCGGTGAGCCGCCAGGTCCCGAGTCCCGGCGGCGCCGCGCTGGGCTGACTAGTAGCGGTCGCGCCGACCGCCGCCGCCGCCACCGGACTCGCGGGGGCGAGCCTCGTTGACCTTGAGCGTACGGCCGCCGACCTGCTTGCCGTCGAGCTGGCTGATCGCCTTGTCGGCGCCGTTCTCCATTTCGACGAAGCCGAAGCCGCGGGGCTGGCCCGTCTCCCGATCGGTGACGAGAGCGACGCTCGACACCGTGCCGTGCTCCCCGAAGAGGTCGCGCAGCTCCTGCTCGGTGGCGGAGAAGGCGAGATTGCCGACGTAGATCTTTTTCATTTTGAGAACCGTTCTTTCCTAGGCTGGGCGCGGATCCAAAATCCGACGAGCCCGTGAATCTGAGTGGCCCCGTGCTTCGGGACCTTCGTTACGGGAGCTTGCTCGTTGAGGAGTCGGGAAACCAGCGGCAGCGGCAGGAAAAACTCGGGATTCTTCAGTCGCAGCGGCCCCCTCCGGGTGAGGGGTCCCTCGCTCTCGTGCAGGCGCACTATAGCAGGTTGCCCCCGCCATCCCGGTTTACGACGACATCGCGGTCCAGTAGAGGGCGTAGTTCAGCGGCCACGCGGCGGCCCAGATCGCCAGCGTCCAACGCCATCCCCAGCGCGCGCGGATGCCTCGCGCGAGCAGGTGAGCGACGACCGCGAGGAAGACGAAGCGCAGCAGCCGCGCCGGCACGGTGATCGCGAGCAGCTGGGCGGCACTCATGCCGGCGGCGGAGGCCTGCACGGCGTAGAGCTTGTAGGGCCGCCCCATCCAGGCGCCGGCAATCACCGCTACCGGACCTCGAGCTTCGAGTTGCTCGCGCACGCGGCCGATGCTCGCCGTGGGCACGAACGGCACACGGTCGACGGCGGCGAGCGCCGCCGCCGGATCGGTGCTGCCCCAGCGCTCCATCACCGCGCCGCCGGCGAGCGCGCCGAGCAGCGCGAAGGCGCAGCCCCAGAGCGCGCGCCGCAGGCTGCGCAGCGCGACCAGTGTCAGAAGCACGTCGGGCACGACGAAGAACAGGGTGGCCTCGGCGAAGCCCCAGAGCAGGCATGCGGCGGCGAGGGCGCGGGGTGTGAGCCTCGAACCGTACCGCTCGACCCGCGTCGCATGTCGCACTTCGGCCATCGCCGGGGCCTCTGACGCTTCCCTTGTCTCGATTCGCGGCCGCTATCATCGCAGCGCACTCATGACCTTGGAGCCCGGGACTCGCGTCGGTCCCTACGAAGTGCTCGCCACCCTCGGCGACGGCGGCATGGGTGTCGTCTACCGCGCCCGCGACGGGCGGCTCGGCCGCGAGGTGGCGCTCAAGGTGTTGCGCGACGAGCTGCGGCTCGACCGTGACCGGCTCGGCCGCTTCGCGCAGGAGGCGCGCTCGGCGTCGGCGCTCAACCACCCCAACATCGTCACCGTCCACGACTTCGACAGCGTCGCCGTCGGCGGCAACGCCGTCTCCTACCTCGGCATGGAGCTCGTCGACGGCGAGTCGCTCGGCGCTCTGGTCGGGCGTGGGCCGCTGCCGCTGCGGCGCGCGCTCGCCATCGCCACGCAGATCGCCGAAGGTCTCGCCGCGGCGCACGAGCGCGGCATCGTGCACCGGGACTTGAAGCTCGACAACGTGATGGTGACCCGCGAGGGGCGGGTCAAGATCCTCGACTTCGGCCTCGCCAAGGTGTTCGGCGACTCGCCGCTGCTCGCCGATGCGGCGCGGCCCACGGCGACGCGCGCCGGCCAGATCTGGGGCACGCCCGGCTACATGGCGCCCGAGCAGATCAACGGCGAGGCTGTCGACTACCGCGCCGACCAGTTCGCGCTCGGCGTCATCCTCTACGAGCTGCTCGCCGGGCGGCGGCCGTTCGGCGGCGGCAACCCGTTCGAGGCGATGACGGCGATCGTGCGCGACGAGCCCGTGCCGCTCGCCACGGCGGCGCCGCAAGTGCCCGGGCAGGTGGCGTGGGTGGTCGAGCGGCTGCTCGCCAAGGCGCCGGAGGAGCGCTACCACTCGACGCGCGACCTCGCTCGCGATCTCGCGCGGCTGCGCGACGTGGCGCCGCGCGGCGGCGCGGCGAGCGGCGGGACTTCGCATAGCGGCGACGCGAGCGGCGTCGTCGGCAACGTCGATCGCGTCGACTCGACGACCGGCGCCACCATCGCGTTGCGGCCGCCGCGGCGCACGACCGGCGCGCGCTGGCGCTTGTCGCCGCTTGCCGCAATCCTCGCCGCGGTTCTCCTGATCGCCGCCGGCGCCGCTCTCGGCTGGTGGCTCCGCCGCCCGGCTCCGACCTCCCCGCCGAGCCTGCAGGCGCTCACCTACTCGGGCAGCGACAGCGCCGCCGACGTCTCGCCCGACGGGCGGCTGGTGGCCTTCGTCTCCGAGCGCGACGGCCAGCGGCGCATCTGGCTCAAGCAGCTCCGCGGCGGCAGCGAGGCGCCGCTCACCGCCGGCATCGACGAGGCACCGCGCTTCTCGCCCGACGGCGGCCAGGTGCTCTTCTCGCGCTTCGAGGGCGGCGGCCGCGTGCTCTACCGCACCGCCGTCGTCGGCGGCGAGGAGCGGCGGCTGGTC
>DATNCU010000046.1:0-6928 GCA_035607145.1 Thermoanaerobaculia bacterium | reverse complement strand
CGGACGGCGTCGGCGTTGCCGCGCTCGACGACATGGTCGTGGGGTACGCCGCATTCCTGCGTGCTGACTTCGGTCGTGAGCAAATCAAATTCGCGCAGGTCCGGGCTTTGGAGGTGCACAAGGACAAGGGCAAGACCGCGTTCCTGCTCTTCTGCGGCGTGCTGCCGTCGTTCCGCCGCCGGGGGATCGGCGAGGCGCTAGTGCGATGGGTGAAGAAACGGGCTCGTGCGCTAGGCTGCGACGAAGTGCAGGTCGTGGCGACGCAGGAGTCGCGGGACTTTTTCATGCGGCTCGGTTTCCAGGTATTTCGCGAGGATCGCGACTTCATCGAGGGGTTGCCAGGGATCCGGATGGGGACCAGCCCGGTCATCGTGCGCCCGTGAAGCACCGACGTGGAGCTGAGCTGGCTTTTTCCGTGACTGGGGTGGCCCTCTTCGTGGCCGCCTGGGCGGCAGCCGTGCAGCTCTCCGGCACGCGCCTCGTCCCCGGACCGCTGGCGGTCGTGCGCGCGCTCGGCGAGCTGCTCTCGCACGGCCTGCTGCTGCGCTACCTGGTGGCGTCGCTCTTCCGCGTCACCTGGGGGTTCCTGCTCGCCGCCGTCGTCGCCATCCCCGCCGGCATCGCGCTCGGCCTCTCGCGGCGGGGCGAAGCGGCGCTCAATCCCTTGATGCAGGTGCTGCGGCCGATCTCGCCGCTCGCCTGGATCCCCATCGCCATCCTCTGGTTCGGCGTCGGCGATCGCGCCGCCATCTGGCTGATCTTCATCGCCTCGTTCTTCTCGCTGCTGGTGACGGTGATCCGCGCCGTGCACGACGTCGACCCGGTGCACCGGAACGCCGCCCTCAACTTCGGTCTCGACCGCCGGCGGCTGCTGCGCGACGTGGTGCTGCCGGCGATCCTGCCGCAGCTCGTCATCGGCCTGCGCCTCACGCTCGGCGTCGCCTGGCTGGTGGTGGTGGCGGCGGAGATGATCGCCGTCAACTCCGGGGTCGGCTTCCTCATCATCGACGCGCGCAACGCGGGAAATCGCTACGACCTGGTGGTGGCGGGAATGGTGATGATCGGCGCCGTCGGGTTGCTGCTCGACACGCTGGTGCGGCGGCTCGAGCGGCTGCCGTCGGTGGCGTGGGGGTTCTCGGCGTGACCGTCGCCACCGCCAGGCCGGCGCCCGCCCCGACGCAGCCGAAGGTCGCCGTGCGCGGCCTCGGCATGACGTACCCCACCCCCGACAAGCAGGTCGAGGTGCTGCGCGGCATCGACCTCGACGTGGCGCCCGGCGAGCTGGTCTGCGTGCTCGGCCCCTCGGGCTGCGGCAAGACCACGCTGCTCAACGTCATCGCCGGCTTCCTCGCCCCCAGCGAAGGCACGGTGCGCATCGACGGCGAGCCGGTCGCCGGTCCCGACCCGCGGCGCATCTTCGTCTTCCAGGAGCGCGGCGTCTTCCCCTGGCTCACCGTCGAGGGCAACATCGGCTTCGGCCTCTGGCGCCTCTCGGAGACCGAGCGCCGCGCGCGCGTCGCGCATTACGTGCGGCTCGTCGGCCTCGAAGGGTTCGAGCGCGCCTACCCGCAGGAGCTCTCGGGCGGCATGAAGCAGCGCGTCGAGGTGGCGCGCGCGCTCGCCGTCGACCCCGACGTGCTCTACCTCGACGAGCCCTTCGGCGCGCTCGACTCGATCACCCGCCTGCAGATGCGCGGCGAGCTGCTGCGCATCCAGGAGCGCGAGCGGAAGACGGTGCTCTTCGTCACCCACGACATCGACGAGTCGGTGCAGCTCGCCGACCGCGTGGTGGTGATGTCGGCGCGGCCGGCGCAGGTGCGCAAGATCGTCGACATCGACATGCCGCACCCGCGCGATCTCTCCTCGCGGCGCTACATCGAGCTGCGCGATGGGATCTTCGCCGAGATCGGGCTGGCGCACCGGGTTTGATGGACGGTTTGACGGATGTCCGAGCCGGCCCTCGAACGCCTCGCCGCCGCGACGCCCTCAGGGAGCCCCCGACGCGCGATCGCGATGGCGCGCCCGCTCTCGCCAGCGGCCCGGCTGCTGCTGCCGCTCGGCGCCGTGCTGCTCGCGCTGCTGCTGTGGCAGCTCGCGGTGACCCTCACCCGCACGCAGGTCTTCCCGCTCCCCGCCGAGGTCGCGCGCGGCTTCGCCGAGCTGCAACGAAAAGGCGTGCTGTGGAGCTACGCCGGCGACTCGCTGCGCCGCGTCGGTCTCGGCTTCGGCGCCGCGGCCCTGCTCGGCATCGCCCTCGGCGTGCCGCTCGGCCGCGCCGCGCGGCTCGACCGCCTGGTCAACCCGCTCATCCAGCTGCTGCGGCCGATCTCGCCGCTCGCCTGGATGCCGCTGGCGGTGATCTGGTTCGGACTCTCCGACCTCGCGCCGACGTTCCTCATCTTCCTCGCCGCCTTCTTCCCCATCGTCGTCGCCACCACCAGCGCCGTGCGCACGATCCCGCCCGCCTTCTTCCGCGCCGCCGGCAACTTCGCGCTGCCGCGCGGGGCCTTGCTGCGGCGGGTGCTGCTGCCGGCGATCCTGCCGCGCGTGCTCACCGGCCTGCGCGTGGCGCTCGGCATCGCCTGGATGGTGGTGGTGGCTGCCGAGATGCTGGGTGTCGACTCCGGGCTCGGCTATCTCATCCTCGACTCGCGCAACGCCGGCAAGCGCTACGACCTGGTGATCGCCGGCATGCTGATGATCGGCGCCATCGGACTGCTGCTCGACCTCGGCATGCGCCGCCTCGAGCGCCTGCCCGCCGTACGTTGGGGGTTCCAATCGTGAGCGAGGGGCCCGCATGAGCCGCCGACTGCTGCTGCTCGCCCTCGCCTGGGCGCTCGTCATCACCGGCGCGCACATGGCGCTCAACGTCAACTGGGCGGTGGCGCTCAACGACCTGCGGCCGAAGGCGGAGCGCAAGCTCAACGTCGCCTACGTGCCGGTGACCTGCCACCTCGCCTGCCCGGTGACCGACTACATCAGCAAGTTCACCGACGCGGGCGAGCTGTTCGTGCCGCGGATGTTCCAGGGCTTCCCGGAGATCAAGGAAGCGCTGATCGCCGACAAGATGCAGGCCGGCTTCGTGGTCGCGCCGATGGCGATCGCGCTGCGCTCGCAAGGCGTGCCGCTCAAGATCGTCTACCTCGGCCACCGCTACGGCAGCTCGCTGGTGGTGCGGCGCGACTCGCCCATCCGCACCGTCGCCGACCTGCGTGGCGGGACCATCGCCATCCCCAGCCGCTTCTCCGACGAGCGGCTGCTCGCCATCCGCGCCTTGCAGTCGGCGGGCATCGGCCTCGACGAGGTGAAGATGCCGGAGATGGCGCCGCCGGACATGCCGGCGGCGCTCTCGGCTCGCGCCATCGACGCCTTCGTCGTCGCCGAGCCGTTCCCGGCCCAGGCCGAGATCAGCGGCATCGGGCGGATCCTCTTCCAGGCCAGGGACTACTGGCCCGACTACATCTCATGCGTGCTGGTGGTGCGCCAGGACGTCATCGACACCCGGCCGCAGGTGGTGCAGGCGCTCGTCGACGGCATCGCGCGCTCCGGCCTCTGGCTCGAGGGCGGACGCGAGAACCGCGTGCATGCGGCGGACTTCGTCGGCCGCTATTACTACCACCAGAGACCGAAAGTCCTCGAGTGGGCGCTCACGCGGCCGCTCGACCGCGTCATGTACGAGCCGCTGTCGCCCTACCGCAGGGACTTCGAGCTGGTGAGCTCGCTGATGGTGCAGACGGGAGTGCTCGAGCGCGACATCCCGTTCGAGCAGTACGTCGACGTCCGCTTCGCCGAGGGCGCCGACGACGAGCGGGCGTGGGACTACCGGCCAGGGAGCCAGCTGGCGCGATAGAGTGCAGGTACTCGGTAGACACTTTGCTCGGAGAAGGGGGTTTCGATGGCCGCCGACGCAGCACCCCAGCTTCCGGCTCCGCCCTGTGGCTGCGATGAAGACCCTGTCGCCGCCCTGAAGCAGCTGTTCGTCGACTTCGCCCAGGGGCGCTCGATCGCCGCCGGCCGCGACCCGGCGACGCGCCCGGTGTTCCTGCGGCTGCACGGCGTCGCCCACGGCAGCTTCGTCGTCCGCCCGGGTCTTCCGGAGGAGTTCCGCGTTGGCGTCTTCGGCCAACGCGACGAGTACCCGGCATGGGTGCGCTTCTCGAGCGACCTGCAGCCCGGCGCACCGGACCTCAAGGGCACCGTGGGCGTCGCCATCAAGCTCTTCGGCGTCGAGGGCGAGAAGCTCCTGCCGGCCGACCGCGACGCCGTCACGCACGATTTCCTGTTGCAGAACTTCGACGTCTTCTTCGTCGACACGGCGCGCGACATGTGCGAGTTCACCTGTGCATCCTTGAACGGCAAGTTCGACGAATACGTCGCCGCCCACCCGATCACCGGCCAGATCCTCGACGCCATGAAGCAAGTCGTCGATTCCACCCTGGCGACGTCGTACTGGAGCGTGCTGCCGTTCCGCTTCGGTGATCGCTTCGTCAAGTACAAGCTCGAGCCCGAGGTGACGCCGCCGGGAGAGCCGGCGGACCACGCCGATCCCTTTTACCTGCGCGCCGACCTGCTGCGGCGGCTGCGCGGCGGCGAGGCGAGGTTTCGGTTCCTCGTCCAGTTCCAGCGCGACGAGGAGAAGATGCCGCTCGACCGCGCCACGGTGCGCTGGAGCGAGGAGGACAGCCCGCCCCTTCACGTCGCGACGCTGGTGCTGCCGGCGCAGGACCTCGACACCCGAGGTCAGGCCGCCTACGGCGAGCAGCTGGCGTTCGACACCTGGCACGCGCTCCCCGTCCACCAGCCGGTGGGCTCGATCGCCGACGCCCGGCGCGCCGCCTACCAGGCATCGGCGCAGGTGCGGCGCAACGTCAACGGCGCCTCGGTGGGCGAGCCGGAGACGCCGCGCCCGCCGGAGTGGCAGCCTGGCGTGCCCTACCCGGCCGGCCGCGACACCCGGATCGTCCGCGCCGCCATCCATCCCGCCATCGGCGTCGCGCGCGTCGGCAACAGCGAGCGCGAGTTCCTCATCGGTCCCGAGGTGCCCGAGCCCGCCCGGCCGGGGATCGCCTACCGCGACGATACCGGGGCCCTCAAGCGGCAAGCGGCCCGCTTCCGCATCTACGGCTACAACGCGGCCGGCGCGGTGGTGCGCGAGCTGACGGCGGATTCGGCGCACATCCGTTGGACCGCCCACGTCGCCAACCGCAAGGCGGCGTGGTACCGGTGGGACATGGCGCTCGACGTGCCGGAGGCCGCGGCCCTCTCCCTGCCGCGGCGCAACGCCGCGATGACCGGCGCCGCCCGCAAGACGCTGGTGATCGACGGCGGCCCGCGCACGATCGAAGGCAAGAAGACGAGCGGCACGGACTACGAATTCCGCGGCAACTTCCTGGGCGTCGACGTCTACCTCGGCGAGTTGCGCACCGACGAGGCCGGCCGCCTCCTCTTCCTCGGCGGCCGCGGGGTCTCGGCAACGCCCACCAACAGCCCCATCTACGTCGACGGCGACGACAGCAGCTTCATCAACGCCGACGGCTGGTACGACGACACCTCCGACGGGCCGGTCACCGCCGAGGTCACGATCGAAGGGCGCCCGATCGCCGTCGAGCCGGCCTGGGTGATCACCGCGCCGCCCGACTACGCGCCGGCCGTCTTCGGCTTGCGCACGCTGTACGACCTGCTGCTCGACCGGTACGTCGACGCCGGCTGGCTCCCTGCTCCGGCGCAGGTCTCCTTCGCCGACGACGTCTACCCCATCCTGCGCCGGCTCAACGTGCTGCAGTGGGTCAACCGCGGCTTTGCCGCTCAGTTCGGCTGGAAAGGTCCCCACGACTTCGCCGATCCCGCGCTGGTGGCGCGGCTCAGCGCGCCGCCGGCCGGTGTGGTGCCGGACCGCAACGCCGAGCTCCGCCGGCAGGTCCTCAACGCCTTCCGCCCGCCGGAGCCCACCGACAACAACCCGCTCCCCTGGCCGTGGATCTACGGCGACTCGATGAACGTGCCGCCGGCCAATACGCCGCGTCAGAACGCCAGCGTGTCGCCGCTGCAGTATCGGACCCTGCAGGCGTGGGCGGCCGGCCGATTCACCGCCAGTGGCAGCGGAGCGCACGCCGACGACTTGAGCAAGGTGCCGCTCGAGCAGCAGCCCGCGACGCTCGACCGCGCCGCCCTCGAGTTCTGCCTCGCCGACGCCTTCCACCCGGGGTGCGAGCTGACCTGGCCGGTGCGTCACCTCACCATGTACGCAAGGCCGTTCCGCATCCGCCACCGCCCGGCGGGCACGGCGGAGCCGGACTACGGGCCCAACCTGACGCCGGCGATCGCGCAGTCCTTCGGCGGTCCGCTCTACGCCCAGGGACCGGGCGACCTGACGCGCTGGATGGGACTGCCCTGGCAGGCCGACACCGCCTTCTGCCGCTCCGGCTACAGCCGCACCTACGACCCCTACATCCCGACCTTCTGGCCGGCGCGCGTCCCCAACCAGGTGCTCACCGAGGAGGCGTACGCGATCGTCATGAACCAGGCGCTGCCGCTCGAGGAGCGGTTGAACGCTTTCGAGAGCCGCGCGCTGTGGACGCGCGCCATCGACGCCGGCACGACCGACGTCGCCAAACGGATGGAGCGCATGGTGCAGATCTTCGGCGCCATGGGCGTCGTCGAGCCGCGGCCGGGTCCGGCCGGCGATCCCGCGTTCCCCGCAGAGATGATGGTCGAGGCGACCGGCAAGGCTCCCACTCCGCCGCCGCCGGCGCCGCCGATGCCGCTCGCCGCGGCGGCCCTGCGGCCGCAGGAGGCGCTGCTCGAGCTGGCGCTGCACGAGAGCGGCGAAGCGACGGAGGAAGACGTCGAGCGCTGGCCGCTCCCGGTGCGGCACCCGAAAGCGTCGTCTTGAGACACCCGGTGCTGGTCGTGGGCGGCGGGCCGGCCG
>DATNCU010000042.1:0-5506 GCA_035607145.1 Thermoanaerobaculia bacterium | reverse complement strand
GCCGACGCGAATGCCGCCGCTGTCGACGATCCAGGTGGGCGCCAGGTTCTCGCCCGCCACCAGCGGCCGTCCGTCGGCGCCTTCGGCGAAGGTGACGTTGCCGTTGACCCAGCGGAACTGCGACTCGCGGACGCGCTGGTCGAGCACCGGCGCCTGGCTCAGCAGCCCGAGCTCGAACTCGTGGTTGCCGAAAACGACGAACATGCGTGGGTCGAAGGCGGTCTCGTCGCCGTCGAGGCCGTTGAGCACGTCCACCATTTGCTCGCCGTTGAAGGTGCGCGAGAGGAACGACGGGAAGAGCAGGTCGCCGGCGTGCATCACCAAGAGGTCCGGGTGCTCGCGCTCGAGCTGCTGGCGCAGCGTGCGCAGCCGCGCGATGCCGCCGACGGTGCCGCGCTCGACGCCCTCGATGCGGTAGACGTCGTTGATGGCGAGGATGACCGCGGTGCGCGCGCCGGCCGCCGCAGGAGCCGTGGGCGCTGCCGGCGGGGTGGCGGCAGCGACGGGCGGCGGCGTCGCCGGCTGACTGCCGCCGCTGGCGCAGCCGATCGACAGCGACAGCGCGACCACCTCTGCGCACGCGAAGACGCTCCAGCCGAGGCGGCGAACGCGAGCTCTGCTCATCGGGATCTCCTCACCCGAACGTGCCATGCCGAACGCCGCTCACTCGGCGCCGACGCCGAGATAGGTGCGCAGCTTCTCGTCCTCGAACATCGCCTCGGCCCGCTCCTCGCGGCCGAGCAGCGACACCACGATGCCGACGGCGATGGCCGCGGTCATCGACACGATGGCCGGGTTGCGCAGCGGGAATGGCGCCGTCTCGTTGCCCAGCAGATCCACCCACACGGTCGGCGACAGCACGATCAGCACGACCGTGAGCACGGCGCCGGTGAGGATCGATGCCACCGCGCCGCGCGTGGTAAACCGCCGCCAGACGATCGACAGCAGCAGCGCCGGGAAGTTGGCGCTGCAGGCGATGGCGAAGGCGAGCCCGACCATGAAGGCGACGTTCTGCCCCTTGAACAGCACGCCGAGGAGCACCGCCAGCACGCCGAAGACGACCGTCGCCCACCGCGCGACCCGCACTTGCTCGCGCTCGTCGGCGTGCCCGCCCTTGACCACGTGCACGTAGACGTCGTGCGACAGCGCCGAGGCACCAGCGAGCGTGAGCCCCGCGACCACCGCCAGGATGGTGGCGAACGCCACCGCGGCGATGAAGCCGAGGAACAGCTCGCCGCCCAGCTGCTCGGCGAGCAGCGGCGCCGCCATGTTGCCGCCCTTGTCGATGGCGCCGATGGCGTCGCGGCCCACCAGCGCGGCGGCGCCGAAGCCGACGATGGGGATGATGACGTAGAAGTAGCCGATGAAACCGGTGGCATAGAGCACCGAGCTGCGCGCCGCGCGGGCGTCGGGCACGGTGTAGAAGCGCATGAGGATGTGCGGCAGCCCGAGCAGGCCGAGCATCAGCGCCAGGCCCAGCGACACCGCGTCCAGCGGGCTCGTCACCAGGCCGCCGGGCTCGAGCGCCGCCTGGCCGTAGCCATCTGCCACCGCGGCGTAGAGCGTGGCCGGGCTCCAGCCGAAGCGGGCTAGAACCATCAGCGTCAGCAGCGTGACGCCGAGCAGCAGCAGCACCGCCTTGGTGATCTGCACCCAGGTGGTGGCGATCATGCCGCCGAAGAACACGTAGAGCAGCATCACCGAGCCGACGATCGCCACCGCCCACTCGTAGGGGATGCCGAACATCAGCTTGATGAGGTTGCCCGAGCCCACCATCTGCGCGGTGGTGTAGAAGAGCACCGTGAGGATGCCCCCGATGGCGGCGGCGATGCGCACCGGCGCCTGCCGCAGGCGGAAGGCGACGACGTCGGCGAAGGTGTACTTGCCGAGGTTGCGCAGCGGCTCGGCGACGAGGAAGAGCAGCGCCGGCCAGCCGACCAGCCAGCCGGTGGCGTAGATCATCCCATCGTAGCCCTTGAGCGCCACCAGCCCGGCGATGCCGAGGAACGACGCCGCGCTCATGTAGTCGCCGGCGAGCGCGAGGCCATTTTGCAGCGGCGAGATGCTGCGCCCCGCGGCGTAGAACTCGCGCGCCGAGCGGGTGCGCCGCGCCGCCCACCAGGTGATCGCCAGCGTGATGGCGACGAAGAGCAGGAAGAAGCCGACGGCCGAGGCGGTGGGCTGGCCGAGCGTGGTGTGGGTCTCCGGCACGGCTCAGTCCTCGAGCTGCTTCTTGAGCTGGTCGACGGCGCGGTCGTAGCCGCGGTTGGCCCACGCCACGTAGATCGCGGTGAGCACCCAGGCGACGACGATCACCGCCACGGCGATGGGGATGCCGAGGGTCGTGGCGCCGGCGCTCTCCGCCCCGCCGAGCCGCCGCGCCAGCAGCCCCTTGTCGAGCGCGACGAGGAGGATGAAACCGTAGTAGGCGACGAACAGCGCCGCGGTCAGCAGCAGGGAGATCGTCCACCGCCGCACCACGAGCCGCCGCAGCTCGGGAGAGTCGAGCACCTGCCGCGTCCGCATCTCGGGCCGCGATCCTAACGCAACGCTCGCGTGGCCCGGCACTTGCACTCGGCCCACCCCTACCGCGCCAGTTGCGCGTAGGGAAGAATGGCTCGATCCGCTTTACAAGGCGTCGAGGAAGATTTTGCAAACGGCGAGGCCCGGGAGGGCCAGGGCGCACCGCCGGACATCCTCGTCGTCGACGACGACCCCGGCAACCTCGCCGCCATCGAAGTGGCGCTGGGGGAGCTCGGCCGTAACTTGGTGAAGGCGGGCTCGGGCGAGGAGGCGCTGCGCCACCTCCTGGCGCAGGACTTCGCCCTCATCCTCCTCGACGTCAACATGCCGGGGATGGACGGCTTCGAGACCGCCCGCGCCATCCGCGCGCGGCCGCGGTCGCGGCACGTGCCGATCATCTTCGTCACCGCCTACAACCGCGAAGACACCGACATCATCCTGCGTGGCTACTCGCTGGGGGCGGTGGACTTCATGTTCAAGCCCATCGTCCCCGAGGTGCTGCGCGCCAAGGCGGCGGTGTTCGTCGAGCTGCAGAACCGCACCGCCGAGGTGCAGCGCCAGGCCGAGATGCTGCGCGAGATGCAGCGCCGCGAGCTCGAGCGGCGGATGGAGGAGGAGCGGCAGGCTTGGGAGGCGCAGGCGCTGCGCGAGGAGAACCAGCGCAAGGACGAGTTCCTCGCCGTGCTCGCGCACGAGCTGAGGAACCCGCTGTCGCCCCTCGTCACCGGCCTCGAGCTGATCCGCTGCTACGACATCGAGCACGACGGGCTCGACCGCGTGCGCGAGTCGATGGAGCGGCAGGTTCGGCACCTGATCCGTCTCGTCGACGACCTGCTCGACGTCTCGCGCATCTCGCGCGGCAAGATCACGCTGCGGCTCGAGCCGGTGGAGCTCGGCCGCGTCCTCCACCAGGCGATGGAGAGCGCCGAGCCGCTGCTCGCCGAGCGCAACCACGAGCTAGTGGTGGAGCAGTGCGACGAGCAGCTGACGCTCAACGGCGACCAGGTGCGGCTCACCCAGGTGGTCGCCAACCTCCTCCACAACGCGGCGCGCTATACCGACCCCGGCGGCCGCATCGAGGTGTCCTGCGGGCGCGACGGCCGCTTCGCCGTGCTGCGGGTGGCCGACAACGGCCGCGGCATCGCGCCGCAGATGCTCGACCGCATCTTCGACATCTTCGTGCAGGAGCGCGAGGGGGGCGGTGGGCTCGGCCTCGGGCTGACGCTCGTGCACCGGCTGGTGCAGCTGCACGGCGGCGCCGTGCGCGCCTACAGCGAGGGGACCGGGCGCGGCAGCGAGTTCGTCGTGCGGCTGCCGCTGCTCGACGAGGCGCGAGTGGCGCTGCCGCCGGCGCCGGCGCGCGAGGCCGTCTCCGAAGAGCACGGCGACCCGCGCGCGGCGCCGCCGCTGCGCATCGTCGTCGTCGAGGACCAGGACGACGTACGCGACGCCATGCAGGCGCTGCTCGAGGGCTGGGGGCACCGCGTCGAGGCGGCGCCCGACGGCAAGAGCGGCATCGAGCTCATCGTCAGGAGCCGCCCCGAGCTGGCGCTGGTGGACATCGGCATGCCCGGCGGCCTCGACGGCTACGCGGTGGCGCGCCGCGTCCGCGCCGAGCTCGGCCCGCAGTCGCCGCGCCTCGTCGCCTTGACCGGCTTCGGCCGCGAGGAGGACCGCGAGCGCGCCCGGCGGGCCGGCTTCGATTCCCATCTCACCAAACCCGCCGGACCCCGGGAGCTGCGACGGGTCCTCAGGAGCGACACGGATGGCGACAATCTCCGCCGAGAAAGCGACCAACGGCCGAACGCCCCGAGCGCCCCGGCCCCCGGGCCCTG
This sequence comes from Thermoanaerobaculia bacterium, assembly GCA_035607145.1. Classification (GTDB taxonomy): domain Bacteria; phylum Acidobacteriota; class Thermoanaerobaculia; order Multivoradales; family JAIOJS01; genus DASYQD01. The sequence goes on along the minus strand of DATNCU010000042.1, from coordinate 1,148 downwards.
ACACCGTCAATCGGCGTCAGCTGCTGGCGGCGTTGCGGGCGCTGCGGCGCGGCGACTTCGAGGTCCGGCTGCCCGACGACCTGCCGGGCGTCGACGGCCAGATCTGCGAGGCGTTCAACGACGTCGTCGCGCTGATCTCCGGGATCGGCGACGAGGTCAACGAGCTGCGCGACGCGGTGCGCGAAGGGCGCACCCGCAAGCGGCTGCGGCGCGGCGAGAGCCGCGGCGGCTGGTCGCGCTACGTCGGCTCGGTCAACACCATGCTCGACGACTTGACCACGCACACCGACGAGATCGCCCGCGTCGTGCAGGCAGTCTCCCGCGGCGACCTGACACAGGAGCTCGCCGTGGAGGGCGTCGACGAGCCGCTCGCCGGTGACTTCCTCAAGCACGCCAAAGCGGTCAACGACATGGTGGCGCAGCTGTCGCGCTTCGGCTCCGAGGTGACCCGTGTCGCCCGCGAGGTGGGCGTGCAGGGCAAGCTCGGCGCCCAGGCCGAGGTGCCGGGCGTCTCCGGGGTGTGGAAGGAGCTCACCGACTCGGTGAACCTGATGGCCAGTAACCTCACCGCCCAGGTGCGCGAGATCGCTCGCGTCACCACCGCGGTGGCGCAGGGGGACCTCACCAAGACCGTCACCATCGAGGTGCGCGGCGAGATCCTCGAGCTCAAGAACACCATCAACACGATGGTCGACCAGCTCTCCTCCTTCGCCGACGAGGTGACCCGCGTGGCGCGCGAGGTGGGCACCGAGGGCGAGCTGGGCGGGCAGGCGCAGGTGCGCGGCGTCTCGGGCGTCTGGCGCGAGCTCACCGAGAACGTGAACTTCATGGCCGCCAACCTCACCAACCAGGTGCGCAACGTCGCCGAGGTGACGACCGCGGTGGCGACCGGCGACCTCTCCAAGAAGATCACCGCCGAGGTCAAGGGCGAGATGCTCGAGCTCAAGAACACCATCAACACGATGGTGGACCAGCTCAGCAGCTTCGCCGCCGAGGTGGCGCGCGTCGCCTACGAGGTGGGCACCGAGGGCAAGCTGGGCGGGCAGGCGCAGGTGCGCGGCATGTCCGGTTCGTGGAAGGACCTCACGGAGTCCGTCAACACCATGGCGTACCGGCTGACGGCGCAGGTGCGGGACATCGCGCTGGTG
>DATNCU010000040.1:0-5195 GCA_035607145.1 Thermoanaerobaculia bacterium | reverse complement strand
TACCAGCGCGCGAAGGGTACGATCGGCGCTGACCGCGGAGGCGCCGATGCACCGAGATCACCGAAACGCCACATTCGCTACGCCCCTGCGGCCGCTCGCCGTCGCCGCGCTCGCCGCGGGCCTCGTGCTGGTCGCGCCACCGGCACCGGGGCAGCCCGCGCCGACCGCGCAGCAGGCGCCGGTATCGCCCGGCGCGCCGCCGCCGTCCGCCATCGCACCCGCTCCAGTGTGGGACGCCGGCATCGTCGCCAAGGGCACCAGGGTGGCCCACGAGTTCGTCATCCGCAACACCGGCACCGCGGTGCTGCAGATCCGCGAGGTGCGCCCCGCCTGCGGCTGCACGGTGGCGAGCTACGACGCCACCATCGCGCCGGGTGCCGACGGTAAGGTGCGCGCCGAGGTCGACACCGCCGGCTTCTCCGGCGCGATCGCCAAGGACATCACCGTCTTCACCAGCGATCCCGGCAACCCGATGATCCAGCTCACCGTCCGCGCCCAGGTGCGGGCGGCGCTGGATGCGCAGCCGGGCTACTTCCGCTTCCTCCACGTCGTCGGCGCGCCAGCCGAGAGCGGCACGCAGGTCGTCTGGTCGGCCGACTACCCCGAGCTCAAAGTGCTGTCCGCCACCTCGCCGCTGCCGGCGCTCACCGTCGCGTTCCGCCCCGCCACCGCCGCGGAGCGCCAGCCGGGCGCCGGCAACCAGTGGCTGGTCACTGCGACGCTCGCCTCCGAGCCGCCTCCCGGCCCGCTCTCCGGTGACGTGCGCATCGAGACCAACCACCCACGCAAGAAGGTGCTCGAGATCCCCATCGCCGGCTACGTGCGCCCGACGTTGATGGTGACGCCGCCGACGGCCGACTTCGGAAGCTTCTCCGCCGGCGAGCCGCGCAAGGGCAGCGTGCTGATCACCAACTACGGCAGCGCGCCGCTGCAGCTGCTCGGCGTCGACAGCGACGTCAAGGGCCTCGTGGCGCGCATCGACGAGCGCGAGAAGGGCAAGCGCTTCGACCTCGCGCTGACACTCAGCCCCGGCATCGGCAAGGGGCCGCTGCGCGGCGCGCTGCGCGTGCGCACCAGCTCGCCCAAGCAGCCGCTGCTCGAGGTGCCGGTGACCGGAGAGGTGCGGTGACGCCGCTGCTCGAGTCGGCGGCGCCGCGGCCGCAGGGGCGCGCCGCCGACGCGCTGCGGCCGCTGCAGCTGTCGATCGGCGAGCTCAAGTTCGCGGAGGGCTCGGCGCTGCTGTCTCTCGGCGACACGCGCGTGCTCTGCGCGGCGTCGGTGGAGGGGCGAGTGCCGCCGTTCCTCGCCGGCAGCGGCCGCGGCTGGGTGACCGCCGAGTACGCCATGCTGCCGCGCGCCACACAGACGCGCAACGCGCGCGAGGTGGCGAAGGGGCGGCCGTCGGGGCGCACCAACGAGATTCAGCGCCTGATCGGCCGCAGCCTGCGCGCGGTGGTCGACACCGCCGCGCTCGGCGAGCGGACGGTGACCGTCGACTGCGACGTGCTGCAGGCCGACGGCGGCACCCGCACGGCGAGCGTCACCGCCGGCTACGTAGCGCTCGCCGAGGCGCTCGCCAAGCTGGTGCTCGAAGGCGAGCTCGCGCGGCTGCCGTTGCTCGAGCCGGTCGCCGCGGTGTCGGTGGGCATCGTGCGCGGCATCCCGGCGCTCGACCTCGAGTACGTCGAGGACCAGGAGGCCGAGGTCGACATGAACGTCGTCGCCACCGCCTCCGGCCAGCTCGTCGAGGTGCAAGGCACCGGCGAACGCCGCGGCTTCGCGCGAAAGGAGCTCGACGCCCTCATCGACCTCGCGCTGGCGGGCATCGGCACGCTCCTCGCGGCGCAGCAGCAGGCGCTCGCCCCGCTGCTCGCGCAGGTCGCGGAGGTGCAGAGCAGGCCGCGGGCCAGGAAAGAACCAAAGCGCGAGAGGGATCTCTGGGGCCCGCCGCGGTAGCCGACGCTAGACGTCCACCCACTCGAGCGAGAGCGCCTCGGTGCCGAGGAAGCGGGCGCCGATCTTGGCGAAGCGGGTGCCGGCGTCGGTGACGCAGAAGTGGTGCTCGGCTGTGGCGTCGAGGTCGTTGGCGAGCTGGTGACGGAGGAGGTCGGCGGCGACGACTTCTGCCACCGCTTCTGCAGAGTCGACGAGCGTCACCTCCGGGCCCATGACCCCGGCGATGACGCGGCGCAGCAGTGGGTAGTGGGTGCAGCCGAGCACCAGGGTGTCGACGCCGCGGGCGGCGAGTGGGGTGAGGTAGCGGCGCGCGACCTCGTGTGCCACCGGGTCGTCGTGCCAGCCCTCCTCCACCAGCGGCACGAAGAGTGGGCAAGGCTGGCTCACCACTTCGACGTCGGGCCGCAGCCGTCGCAGCTCGCGGCCGTAGGCGTCGGAGTCGATGGTCGATTCGGTGGCGATGATGCCGACCTTGCCGCGTGACACCGCCGCTGCGCGCGCCGCGCCCGGCCCCAGCACGCCCCACAGCGGCACCGGCGGTTGCAGCTTGCCGACGGCCACCGCGGATGCTGTGTTGCACGCCACCACCACGGCCTTGACGCCGCGGCCGACGAGGAAGTCGACGTTCTTCTTCGAGTAGGCGAGCACGGTCTGCGGCGACTTGGTGCCGTACGGCAGCCGCGCGGTGTCGCCGAGGTAGAGGATCGACTCGCGCGGCAGCAGCCGCTGCAGCGCGGCGACGACGGTGAGGCCGCCGACGCCGGAGTCGAAGACGCCGATTGGGGCTTGGCGCATTCCTAGTTGGACCGCGGGGCGGGAGCGGCTGCGGCTACTGCCTTCTCTTGTCGCACCCACTTGCGGTCTTCGAGCAGCGGCGCCGAGGTGTCGATGTGCCCCGCGAAAGTGATGCGCTGCGCTCCGTTCCACAGCAGCACCACCGAGCGCGCCCGCGGCTCGTTGGCGAGCACGCTGTCGACGAAGCTGTAGACGCGCAGCAGCTCGAGGTCGGAGCCCGAGGCGGGTGGCGACGGCTGGTCCTTCGCCGCGAGGTCGACGTAAGCGACGCCCTGCGCGTCGAGAAAAGCGTCGGCGACAGTGACGCCCGCGGGCAGCGGCGCCACCAGCCCCGGCGTGCGCGGACCGGCGAGCAGCGCCGCCACCACGGCGGCGACGCGGCCGTCGGCGGTGAGCGGCAGCTCCACCTCGCGGCTCTCGGCGTGCAGGAACCCGTCCGGACCCGGGAAGAGCAGCGACACCGTCGCCTTCTCCGTCGGCCCAGCGGGAGGCGGCGTCGCGCCAGGCAACGCCTCCTTGCCGCCGCGACAACCCATCCATGCAAACGCGGCAACGCCGAGCACCACGCCGGCAGCGGCAAGCCCCACCGCCGACGCGCCGGCCCGGCGCCGCTCCCCACCCAGCGACGGCGCGCTCATCGGATGGCGGCCTGCGCGTCCGGCGCCTCAGGACGCCCCTGCGCCTGGTAGCGCGACACCGCGCGCACCAGCGCGTCGACGAGCTGCTTCCGGTACTCGACGGTGAGCAGCCGCTTCTCTTCGTCGGGGTTGGAGAGGAACCCCAGCTCGACGAGCACCGCCGGCATGGCGGCACCCATCAGCACGCGGAACGGCGCCTGCTTGACGCCGCGGTTGCGCAGCCCGAGCGCGGTGTTGAGCTCTTCCTGCACCAAGCTCGCGAAGCGCTGGCTCTCGGAGAGGTGCTGGCTCTGGGCGAGGTCCCAGAGGATGAGATCGAGACCGGCAACCGACGACGCCGGCTGCGCCTCGGCGGCCGCGCCCGGCGCCGCCGGCGGCATCGCGTTCTCGGCGCGCGCCGCCGCCGCCGCCCGCGCGTCGCTCGCCTCGAGGCTCAAGAAATACGTCTCGGCGCCGGTGGCGCCCGTTCCCACCGACGAGTTGAGGTGGATCGAGATGAAGAGCTTGGCGCGGTGCTGATTGGCGATGGCGGCGCGGGTGTCGAGCGGCAGCTCGGCGTCCTCGTCGCGCGTCAGCTCGACGTCCACCGGCAGCCGCTGCGCGAGCTCGCGCGCGAGCCCCTGCGCGAGCAGCAGCGTCAGCTCCTTCTCCTGCGTGCCGGCGGGGCCGATGGCGCCGGTCTCGACGCCGCCGTGGCCGGGGTCGATGACGATGGTGGGCCGCTGCGGCGCCGCAGGTGTCGGCGTGCCCGGCGCCGCGGCAACGCGCTGGTAGACGTCGAACACCAGGCGATACGGGTCCTGCTGCTGGTAGTGCTCGACCACCGCGCCGGGCGCCACGTCGAGCAGGATCTTGTCGTCCGCGAAGCGCAGCGCCTGCACCAGCGGGTCGACCACCTCGGGCGGCCGCGCCGGCTGCGCCACCTGGTCGCCGAGCATCGTCACCTCGACGCGCTGGCCGCGCTCCGCGATGTTGATCCGCGGCGCCTCGGGGAACTGCAGCACCAGCGTGGTGAGCCCTTGCATGTGCACCAGGCTCCACTCGACCGACACCACGCGCCGCTCCTGCGCCGTGGCCACGAGGCGCCGGTTGGCCGCGTCCCACGCGATCTCCCAATGCAGCGCCTCGCCGAAGCTCCGGCGCAGCAGCTCGAGCGGCACCCACGGGCCGGCGTCGCCGCCCACCACCGGCTGCGGCAACTGCACGATCGAGCGGCCGACGGTGGCGATGGCGCTGCCCGTGCCGAGCACCGTCTCGACGTCGCCCGTGCGTAGCACCCAGCCGGCGCCGCCCGGCCCCTGCCGCAGCTCACCGCCGAGCAGCGGCGCGAGCGGTGGCAGCGAGAACAGCGGCCCCGAAGGCGCGATCAGCACCGAGCCCGCGACGTCGCGGCCGGCGACCGAGATCGTCGCCGGCGTGCTCACCAGCGGTCCAGTCGGCGGCGCCGGAGTCGGCGCCGGCTCCCTGGTCGGCTCGCCCTCGCCCGGCGGCGGTTCCGCCGGAGGCGCTTGCGGCACGAGCCGCTGCGCGGCGAGCAGCCCGCACGTCACCAGCAGGGCGAGGAGCAGGGCGAGGCGCCGCCGCACGATGGCTCAGGATACCACCCGCCTCTCACCCCGAGTCTTGACGGAGAGTTGGCGCGTCGAGCGCGCCCGCGCCGCGATATCCTGCGCCTCGCGAGGAGGGGTGTCGCGATGCAGATCCGCCAGTTCCTCGTGGTGCTCAAGGCCAAGAACTTCGACCGCACCTGCAACTTCTACGGCGAGGTGCTGGCGCTGCCGCGGCTGCAGAGCTGGGATGACGAGG
>DATNCU010000032.1:0-12807 GCA_035607145.1 Thermoanaerobaculia bacterium | reverse complement strand
CCGGCTGGGGGCAGAGCGGGCCGTACGCGGCGCGCTCGGGGCACGACATCACTTACCAAGCCATCGGCGGCGGGCTGGCGAGCACGGGCGTGACCCCGCCAATCCCGGTCGCCGACGTCGTGGGCGCCTGGAGCGCCGCCTCGGCCGTGCTCGCCGCTTTGCTCGCGCGCGAGCGCGGCAGTGGCGAAGGCGGCGGCGCGTGGATCGACCAGGCGCTGCTCGACGCCGCTGTCCACGCCAACCTCACCGGCTGGGCGGCGGAAGCGGCGGCGCCGCGCGCGGTAGGCGAGCCGCTGCCGCTCACCGGCGCGCTGCCCTGCTACGGCGTCTACGCGACGCGCGACGGCGGCGCGCTCGCCATCGGCGCGCTCGAGCCCCACTTCTGGGCCCGCTTCTGCGAAGCCGCAGAGCGCCCCGACTTGATCGACGCTCAGTACGCGACGAACGAACGCGCGCACGAAAAGGTGGCGAAGCTCGTAGCGTCGCGCACCCGAGACGAGTGGACGGCACTCCTTGCCGCGCACGACGTCCCCGTCGAGCCCGTGCTCGCCGCTGCCGAGGCGCAAGCGCACCCGCAGGTCGCCGCCCGCGGCGTCCTCCACCGCGCCGGCGACGGCTTGCCGCGCCTCGGCTTCCCCGCTCGCTTCGACGACGCCGGCCCGCGCGCCGGCGAGGCGGTCCCCGACCTCGGCGCCCACACCGCCTCCGTTCTCGCGGAATTCGATCTCGACGCCGGCCGTACTCCCCGCCAGCTGCGCGAAGCCGGCATCGGCCCGCAACGCCGCGCCGGCAGCTGGTGGCGGCGACTGCTGCGGATACGCCGGCCGTGATGTAGTACCGACATCGTGAACGCGAGGCTTAGCGTGCGTGTCGGTTCCGGTCTGCGCGAAGCGCTAGAAGAGAAGGCGATTGCTCAAGGGCGGAGTCTGTCGGCGCTGATCCGTTCGATCCTTGCCGGAGCGGTGGCCGTCACTCCCCATCACGACCGAGTCGCAGCTCCGGCGGGTGGCCTGCGGCTTCCGCGTGCGAGCCGCGACCGCTGGCGGATCGAGATTCGACGTCGCAACTGGCGGCCATGAATCACGACGACCTCTCGCCCGAGCTGGGGACGGTGCTCTCGCTGGACAACGTGCCGGTGGAGCTCCCTCTGGCGCGCGTCGGCAGCCGAGTTCTTGCCGGGCTGATCGATTACATCCTGCTGCTGTTCGTGCTGCTGGTGTGGTCGGTGGGGATGCTTTCGCTCTCGGGGTGGCTGGGGTTGCGGCCGGGGTGGGGGATCGGGTTCTGGGTCCTCGGCGCCTTCGCGCTCGACTACGGGTACTTCGCGGTGCAGGAGATCGTCTTCGACGGCCGCACCGTCGGCAAGCGAGTGTTCGGGCTCCGCGTGGTGGCGCGCGACGGCGCTGCCGCGGGCAACGGGGCGCTGCTGGTGCGCAACCTGGTGCGCTCCATCGACGTCATCTTCGGCGTGCTGCTGATGGCGCTCGACCCGCTGGCGCGGCGGCTGGGCGATCGGCTCGCCGGCACGCTGGTCGTCCACCAGCGGCAATCGCACGAGGAGCTGGTGGTCGCCCGTCTGCCCTCCGGTTGGGGCACGGCGGAGACGCAGCTCGTCGAGTCGTACCTGCGTCGCGCGCGCGAGCTCGAGCCCGCGGCGCGGCTGGAGCTGGGCCGCCGGCTCGAACGCCTCGTCGACGAGCGCGCACCCGGTTTCCTTCCCGGCGCGCCCGGCCCCGACCCGCTGCCGCGGCTCTGGAACGGCTTCCGCCAGGAGCGCGGCTAGCCGCGTTCGACGGAATGGACTACGCCCGCTTCGTCGCCCTTCGCCGCCCGCTGTGGGATTCCTTCGAGCGCGACGCCACGGCGGCTCGGCGGCGCGACTTCTCGTACGCCGAGGTTGAGGAGCTGGCGCTGCGCTACCGGCAAGTGCTGCACGATCACGCCTGGGCGCGGGCGCGCTTCCCGGGCACCGGTGCCGCGCAGCGGCTGCACCGCCTCGCCGTGCTCGGCGGAACGGTGCTGCAGCGCGAGGACGAGGAGCGCTTCTCGATCGTGCGCTTCTTCTTCGAGCGCTTCCCGGCGGCGGTGCGCGCGAGCGTGCCGTGGATCGGCGTGGCGGTGGCGCTCTTCCTCGTCAGCGGGCTGCTCGGCTGGGCGGTGGCGGTGTACGAGCCCGGCGTCGCGGTGGCGACCCTCGGACCCGACCGCGTCGAGGACCTGCGCCGCGGGCACCTGTGGACGGAGTCGCTCACCACCACGGTGCCGCCTTCGATATCGTCCTCGTTCATCGCCACCAACAACATGTCGGTGGCGCTCACCGCGTGGGCGGGCGGCGCGCTCGCCGGGCTCGGCTCGCTGTGGGTGGCGATATTCAACGGCTTCCTGCTCGGCGCCATCTTCGGCGTCACCGCCCGCTTCTCGATGGCGGGCGAGCTGGGCGAGTTCGTCGTTGCCCACGGGTTGCTCGAGCTGACGCTGATCCTCGTCTGCGCGGGCGCCGGTCTCGGCATCGGCGCGGCGCTGCTGCGCGCCGGCGACCTGCCGCGCTCGGTCACCGTGCCGCGGGCGGCGCGCGAGGCGCTGGTGGTGCTCTTCGGCTGCCTGCCCTGGTTCCTGCTGCTCGGCATGGTCGAGGCGTTCCTCTCGCCGAGTCCGCACCTGGCCTTCCACTGGAAGCTGCTGCTCGGGTTCGCGCTCGAGATCTGCTTCCTGACGCCGATCGCGCTCGGCCTGCTGCGCCAGCCGGTGCCGGCGTGGCCGCTGGAGGGCACGCCATGACCGCGCCTCTCGTGCCCGCGCCGCAGCTCGACACCATTCCGTTCGCGGTGCTCATCGACGAGGCGTGGAAGTCGACGCGAGCGTGGGCGCGCACCATCCTCCTGCCGGCGATGCTGCTGCTGGCGCCGGGCGCCTTGGCGATGCAAGTCCTCGCCGGCTTCTGGAACCTCTCGCTCCTCGGCAACGTGCAGGCGGCGCGTTTCGACCGCTTCTGCGGCACCTTCGCGATCGGCATCCTCGGTATCCTGGTCGTCGCCGTCTACTTCGTCGCCGTCTACGGCTGCGTGATGGTGGCGGCGGTGCGCGCGCTCGGCGGCGAGTCGCCGTCGCTGCGCCAGTGCCTGCGCTTCTACGCGCGGCCGCGGGTGTGGGGGACCGACTTGCTGGCGTGGCTGCTCACCATGCTGGGCTTCTTCGCCTGCATCGTGCCCGGGCTCTTCCTGCTCGGCGCCTGGGCGCTGCGGCTGCCGGTGATGGTGCGCGAGGGACGCTCCGGCTGGGACGCGCTGAAACGGAGCTGGGAGCTGCTCGCCCACAACCCCAGCGGGCAGCTCATGCGCCACCCGCTGCTCAAGGTGCTGCTGCTGTTCGTGCTCGGCGCCGTGCTCGGCTACGCGATCTCGCTGGTGATCCAGATGCCGGCGGTGATCGTGAGCCAGCTGATGATGGTGCGCGGCATGAGCCGCGGCGAAGCGGCCGACCCGCAGGCCATGGTGCGCGCCACGCTGTGGCTGACCATTCCCGCCGGTACGCTGGCGGCGCTGGCGCAGCTTGCGGTGCAGCTCTACGTCGACTTCGCCACCGCCCACGTCTACCTCGACCAGGTGCGGCGCAAGGAAGGCGCCGACCTGGGCTCGGCGCTCGACAGACTGCTGGGCGAGACGCCGCCTCCGGTGGTGCCTGGCCAACCCGGGCCGCCGGTCGTGCCCGGACCGGCGTAGCTGCAGCGGCGATGGTGAGCTCGGTGCCCCCGCCCGCCTGGTTGGAGGCCGACCCCGAGGCGCTGCGCCGGGCGTTGGCGGAGGCCAAGGCCGCCTCCGAGCTGCCGGGGCCGAGCATGGTCGACTACCTCACCGACCTCGCTCGCTGGCTCCAGGAGCGCATCTTCGGCGCCCTCGAGCGCATGCCGTGGGCGGGGCTGCCGAGCTTCGAGCGCATCACCATCTACACCGCGCTCGGCGGCGCCGGGCTCGCAGCGGTCATCGTGCTCAGCGCGGCGGCGGGGCGTTGGCGGAAGCGGCGGGCGGCGCGCGAAGCGCTTGCGGGTGCGGTGCCTCTGCCGGCCGCGCCGCCGCCTCTCTTCGGCGACGCCGGCTGGTGGCAGCGCGAGCTGGAGCGCCGGCTCGCCGAGGGCCGGCTGCGTCCCGCTCTCGAGGCCGCGTGGTGGTGGACGGCGCGGCGGCTCGATCCGCCCGGGCTCGACGCCTCGTGGACGACCGGCGACCTGCTGCGCGAGAGTGGCGCTCCTCGGGTGCGCGCGCCGCTGCGGCGGCTCGACCGCCAACTCTGGGGCGGCGGCGCGCTGCGGCGCGACGAGGTGGAGTCGGTGGTCGCCGAGCTGGGCGGGGCGGCACCGTGAAACGCGGCGCGTGGTGGTTGGTGGCGCTGCTCGGCGCCGGCGTCGTCGCCGGCTTGATGCTGGCTTCGCGACGGCTCGACGCGCCGAGCAGCACGCTCTCGCGCGGCGCCACCGGCTGGATCGCGACGCGGCTCTACCTGCAGAAGCGCGGCGCCGCGCCGGTGGTGAGCGACCGCCCTTTCGACGCCGATGCCGAGGAGAGCGGCACGTGGGTGGTCGCCTTCCCCTGGCAGGACCACGCGTTCGAGATCCACCACGAGGCGCTGCTCGCCCACCTCGGCGCCGGTGGCGACGTCGTCGTGGCTTACGGGGCGGAGCTCGTGCCATCGCCGGCCGAGGTCGCGGTGTTGCAGGAGCTCGAGATCGAGGTCGACACCCTGCCGGCGTCGACGCTCTCGCCGTGGCGGTGGCGGGTCGACAGGGCGAAGGGGTGGTCGCTGCGGCTCGCGCCGCGCTGGCAACGCGCCGCGTTGCCGCCCGGCGAGGTGTCGGACGCGCTGCGCCTGCGGCCGCCGCGCTGGCTGCCGCAGCTTCGTCGCGAGGACGCCTTGCTGCTCGGGCCCGGTGGGGCAGTGGTGGCCGCGGCGTGGCGCGAGCGTCGCGGCCGCGTCGTCGTGCTGCCGGCCGAGCTGCTCGCCAACGCGCGGCTCGGTGAGCCTGCCCACGCGGCGCTGCTCGAGACGCTGCACGGCTGGCTCGACGCGCCCTGGCGATTCGACGAGTACCACCACGGTCTCGGCGTGCCGACGGCGCGCGAGACACCCACGGCGGTGCGGCGCGGGCTCGACCTGCTGCTGCTCCAGCTGCTGCTCGTCTACCTGATGGCGGCGCTGGCGCTGGGCAGGCGGCTCGGTCCGGCGTGGCGCGAGACGCCGCCGCTCGCCGGCAGCGCCGGCGGCTTCCTGCTGCGGCTCGGCACGCTGCACCATCGGCTGGGCCACCACGGCGATGGCGGGGCGCTGCTGCTGCGGCGCGCGAGCGAGCTCGACCGTCGCCTCGCACCGGATGCGAGCCTGCGCGCGCTGGCCGAGCGCGGCGACGCGGCGGCGCTGGTGGAGGTAGGGCAGAGCGTGGCACGGTTGCAGCGACGGTAAGGGGAGGGCAGCGATGGTCGAGGAAACGCGAGCCGCATCGGAACGAACGGCAGCGGGTGCATCGGCGGAGTCTCTGGCCGAGGCCGCGCGCCGCATTCGCGAGCGCCTGACGGCGCACCTGCCCGGCCTCGACGCCGCGGTCGACGAGCTGCTCGCCGCCTATCTCGCCGGCGGCCACGCGTTGCTCGAAGGCGTGCCGGGCATCGGCAAGACGCTGCTCGCGCGCTCGTTCGCCGCGGCGCTCGGCCGCGTCTTCAAGCGGCTGCAGTTCACGCCCGACCTGATGCCCGCCGACGTCGTCGGCAGCAACGTCTTCGATCCCCAGGCCGGTGGCTTCCACCTCGTGCAGGGACCGGTGTTCACCGAGATCCTGATGGCCGACGAGGTGAACCGCACGCCGCCGAAGACGCAGGCGGCGCTGCTCGAGGCGATGCAGGAGCGGCAGGTGACGATCGACGGCACGGCGCATCCGCTCGCCGCCGGCTTCTTCGTCGTCGCCACGCAGAACCCCGTCGAGTACGAGGGCACCTATCCGCTGCCCGAGGCGCAGCTCGACCGCTTCCTGCTGCGCATCGAGATGACGGCGCCGCCGCGCGAGGCGGAGCTCGAGCTCTACCGGCGCGCCGTCGGCGGCTCGCTCGCCGGCTGGCGCAACGACGCGCTGGAGATCCCGGCGGCGGTGAGCGGCGCGGAGGCCGCGGCCTTGCGCGCGGCGAGCGCCAGCGTGCACGTGGCGGGCGAGCTACTCGCTTACCTGCTCGCCCTCGCCGAAGCGGTGCGCCGCTCGCCGCATGTGGAGCTCGGACCATCGCCGCGCGGCGCGCTGTCGCTGCTCGAGGCGGCGCGCGCGTGGGCGCTGCTGCAGGAGCGCGACTTCGTGGTGCCCGACGACCTCAAGCGCATGCTGGTGCCCTGCTGGGGGCACCGCATGCTGCTGGTCGCCGAGGCCGAGCTCGAGGGGCGAACGGCGCGCGGCGTGCTCGAGGAGGTGGCGGCAGCGGTCGAGGCGCCGCACGGCGGCGCGGGCGGCGAAGCGTCGAGCGCAGGCGGTGCGGTGTCAGCGGGCGCCGGCGCGCGGGGTCCGGCGGCGACGCGCTCCGGCAGGCCAGCGTGATTCCCGGCGGCCGGCTCTTCCTGCTGCTCGGCATCGCGGCGCTACTGCTGGCGGCGGCGCCGGGCGAGCCGCGGCTGCTGTGGGTGGCGGGGGCGCTCGACGTCGCCGCGCTGCTCGGTTTCCTCGTCGACGGACGTCGTGCCCGTGCGGTGGATCTCGCGGCCGTGCGCCGGTTGCCGCCGCTGCTCGCGCAGGGCGCCGACGCGGCGGTGAGCGTCGAGCTCGCGCATGACGCGCGGAGGCCGCTGCAGGTGGAGCTGCGCGAAGCGCTCCACCCCGCGCTCGCGCCGGCGCCCCGCCGTGTCCGGCTGCGGCTGCTCGCCGCTTCTCGCTCCGCGAGCAGCGTCTCGGGCTGGAGCTATACGCTCACGCCGCGACGCCGCGGCAGCCACGATTGGGGCCCGCTCTCGGCACGCGTGCTCGGCCCGTGGGGCCTCGCCTGGCACCAGCGCGAACTGTTGCCGGCCTCGCCGGTGCGTATCTACCCGCAGGTGCGCTGGGGCGGCAAGGTGGGTCGGCTGCTGGCGCTCGCGCATCGCCGCGAGCTCGGCCAGTCGCCGACGCGGCTCGAAGGCATCGGCAGCGAGCCCTACGCGCTGCGCCAGTACCGCCCGGGCGATCCGCTGTCGCGCATCCACTGGCGCGCCACCGCGCGCCAGGGTCGCCTCGTGGCGCGCGAGGACACCTGGGAGCGCGGCACCCACCTTCTCATCCTGCTCGACTGCGGTCGCGCCATGGCGTCGCTCGACGGCACGCGCAGCAAGCTCGACCACGCTCTCGCCGCTTCACTCGCGCTGCTTCGCCTCGGCATCGGCCGCGGCGACCGTGTCGCCGTCCTCGCCTTCGCCGACCGCATTGAGCGCCGCCTCCGCGTCCACCCCGGCAGCGGCGGGGCGCGTGCCGCCTACGCCGCCCTCTACGACCTCGAGGCCCGCCTCGCCGAGCCCGACTTCGACCTCGTCGGCGAGCAGGCGCTGCAGCTCGAGCCGCGGCGCGGTGTGGCGGTGCTCTTCACCTCGGTCGTGGACCTCGCCTCGGCCGAGCGGCTGCAGCGTGCGCTGCGCCGCCTCGAGCGCAGGCATCGCACGCTGCTCGTCAACCTCGAAGACCCACAAGTCGGCCGGTTGGCGTGGGGCTCGCCAACGACTCCCGCCGAAGCCTTCGCCAAGGTCGCGGCGATGGAGATCCTCCTCGCCAACCGCCGCCTCGCCCGTGAGCTGTCGCGCGCGGGCGTGCTTACCGTGAGCACCGCGGCGGACCGGCTGGCGCTCGATGCGCTCGACGCGTACTTGTCTCTATTTCAGCGCGCGCGTGGTTCGCGGGTGCGCCGGGCAGGCTAGGCGGCCACCTCGTCATCGCGAGTGAAGCGAAGCGATCTCGATGACGCGACGTCGAGATGGCCTCGTCCTTGCGCTCCTTGCAGTGGTGCCCCCTTGTCGGCGAGCAGCTGAACGTGCGACATCTCGTTCGGGCCTGAGATGCAGCCTGAGCGCCGTCGCGGTGGCCTCAGCCGGTATTGGCTGTGCAGCTAGGACTGAAGCCGTGCAATCCAGGTGGCCGGCCGCGCCTCGTCAGTACTAGGCTCAAGACATTGCTAGAACAGTTTCCCAGTTCAGCGGCAGCGACCGAGGTGTCTCGAGCTTTCCCTGGCCTGCCAGGGCCAGTACGTGAGTCCAGCGGTCGCGGAAGTCAATTGCATCGGTGTCAACGAGGCGAGGATCGTACGCCTCTTGAAGTGCCCCCATTGCACCGCAATGAACACCTGCGGCCTGACGAAGGTCAATAAGCGCGAACGGCGCGAATCGGGCCTGCTCCCGCATCAGCGGGTTGCTCATGTACCCGACTTCCCACCAGCGATAATTGTCTTCGATACCCTGATTGGTGAACCAGAGCGATGCGCCCCAACTATGTTCTGGAGCGTCTTGGGTCACTCGCACATCAGCACCCATGAGGACGTCCCAAGTGGAGCCCATGAACGCGTCCTTCGGAAAGGCTTCGCGGTCGGCCGGCAGGCGGATGCTCAATACACCCGGGCCGATTCCGACTTGCCAAACAACCCAACCTCCCTGGAGACCTCCTCCCTGACTTCGTTGCGCTGCGGGCACTTCGGCGACGATGTCTGAGACCAGCGTCTCTGCTACACCGCTAAGGAAGCTCCAGGCCGCTCTCGCAGCTAAATCTCTCTGCTCCCCTTCGTGCTTAAGTCGAATGGCCTGCACCTCAGCTTCTCGTCGGGCAGCTATGGCATCTGCGCCTGCTTTGGCGAGGAGAGCGGAGATTCGACGGCCCCCGCCGTCACTGCCGATGGACTTCAATATCTCTTTGATGCGGGGCCGCCCTGGTCGGCTCTCGGCGGCCTTAGCCAGCATCTCGCCAAGTAGCTGTTGCAAGCGAGGATCGGCGTCGCGTGCTCGAGGGGGTGGATCTGTGCAATGGCGGGCGCTCAGGTTCGGGCCTGTGAACGGAGGGCTGCCCGTCAACAGCTCGTGGCCGATACAGCCAAGGGCATAAATGTCGGTGCTGGCAGTGGCACGTTCCTGGCGCCATTGTTCGGGAGCTGCATATTCTGCCGTCATCCAGTCCTTGACTGTTGCTGAAGAAGTCGGCTCGTCGGCCGCCTTGGCGATTCCGAAATCCGAGATCTTCCATGCGCCTTTATGATAAAGAATATTTGCCGGTTTAAGATCTCGGTGCACGAGTTCGCTAATCTCGTCCAAGCCCTCAACGATGTCCAATAGGACTTGAGCCGTGGCGATAGAGGTCAGCTTGCCGTCGTCTACGATAGCGTCCTTGAGGCTGCGGTCCGCGAGTGGCATCACTACGAAATAGTTCCTGGTACGCGAGTCACGGCCGCTGTCTAGGATCGCCATGACGTGGAGTAGGGCGCGGCCTTGGAGCCGCGCGGCGTTTTCTAGCTCACGTTCGGCAGTCGCCGTAGGGCTGCCGTAGAACCTTTTGATGGCTACAGCTGTCCCATCCTCTCCCTCTCCAAGGAACACCTCGCCGAAGCCCCCAGCCTCACCGAGTCTGCGGTTCTTGTCGTAGCGCCAGTTTCGTCTGAGGCGGATCTTGACCATCATCTGCTTGAGGCGGCACCCCGAAGTGTAGCTGCCGATGCGAGTCTGTGGACGGCGCGCGTCGCTATGGCAACAGCAGTTCCTTCTCGCTGCCATCTTCAAGCACTACCACGATCCTTCCTCCGCGACTCCTCTCCTGAACGAGAGTGTCGTATGTCGCCAGGGCGCGTCGCACCACTTCACTGAGGCTATGTGCATCGGTGACTTCGCGAAGCCGTTGGATGCGCTGTTTAGCCGTTGGGCTGATCTCGAGGTTGATGCGATCGGGCTTGGTCGGCACGTTGGTGGTCCTCTTCGCGAAGCGTGACCAGCCAGATCAATAGCGGCAGGCCGAGGGCGGCCAGGGCGCCAGCGAGCAGCTTCGCATCCGCGAGCTTGCCGCCGATGTATGCAATGGCGAGAACCGCGCCGACCATTGCCAAGTCTGACGAGGGCCGCGCTCGCAGGAGAGCAGCGATCGCCGACAAGCCTCGCGGCTCGACGATGTTGACATCGGCGTAAGTGTCAACGTCAGGTTTGATGAGGGACCGAGGCCGCGATTCGCTCATCCGGCGATTCCCTTTCTACAGGGGACCGCCGGCGTAGCGAACGCAGCGAATCAGGCGCGAGTCCGATCATTGTCGGGCCCCTGTTCGTCGCGTTCTTGCCTACGCTGGAACTCCTCGAAGGCGCGGTTGTAGGAAAGAACTTGGGTTTCTATTGCACCCATGGTGCGGCTCTGGTGGCAGTCAATACGTCGGTGTCAGTAGGAGTTCCACGCCACTGGCTAACGTGCGACTGCATCTCCCCGTGCACCCTTGACCCCTTTGCGTCGAGGTCGATGGCGCCGACCCGGAGCTGTTTCGGCTCCTGGTCTGCGCTTATTCTACGCAGAAAGCGCACAGCTTGCAAGTGCGTCAGCAGCCGGTCAGGCGAGCCTGGACACTTACTCGCGCGAAGCGGCCGATCGTCCACTCTCAGAGTCATCTGGTGCGACGCTCTCGGAGACCGAACGCGGCGTGAAGCTAGCTCTATCGAGCGGGGAGAGTGTGATAGCGAGGGCAGCGGGCCTTGGCGAAGGCATACGCTAGGCGGCCTTAGGCGAAGCCGGCCAAAAACAATCGACAATGCTGCCTGCCCCGGTCCGATTTCGGGCGGCGCCTTTCCCGCACCCCAATGGCGGGAGGCCGGGAGGTCCTGGTCTCGGGGGGCCGAGCCCCGTTTCCAGGACCTCCCGCGCTCGGAACGTCAGCGCGGGATTGCCCGGCGTTCCGCTCCCGTTGGGCGGCAGTGCACGGGGTTTGCCAGCCGTTGGCAATCTGCTCGTGGTAGCCGCAAGCTGACCGCTCGCAATGACTTGCGAAGGTCGCACCCACGCTGAACGGCGCCGCTTCCGAACGCGGGTTCAACTCACCGGACCCACGCCTCCAAGCGACCGAATCGGCCTGCGCTCGCGACCGCCTTCGCTTGACGCTCCGCGAGACCCCCGTCTACAGTCGCGGCCAATGCAAGCGCCGCTGTGCGGGCGAAGCCGAGCCCGGGGTTGGGTTCACTGGGCCGCGCTCGCGGCGCTGCTGCTCACCGCGCCGGCCCTCGCCGGCTGCTCGGCGCGCAAGCTCGCCATTCGGGCGGTGGCCAGCGCCATGGCCTCCGGCAGCGACGTCTACGCCAGCGACGACGACCCCGAGCTCGTCGGCGCGGCGCTGCCGTTTGCGCTCAAGACCGCCGAGGGCTTGCTGGCGCAGGACCCGACCAACCGCGGGCTCCTGCTCGCCACCGGCCGCGGCTTCACGCAGTACGCGTACGGCTTCGTGCAGATGCCGGCCGACGCGCTCGGCGATGACGACTTCGAGCGCGTCGAGGCGGAGAAGCAGCGCGCCCTCAAGCTCTACCTGCGGGCGCGCGGCTACTCGCTGCGCGGGCTGGAGACCACGCACGCCGGCATCAGTGCGCGCCTCCAGCAGGACCCCGTCGCCGCCGCGGCCGAGCTGCAGCGCGAGGACGTGCCGCTCGCCTACTGGACGGCCGCCGCGTGGGGCGCCGCCATCGGTCTCGGCAAGGACCGCCCGGATCTGCTCGCCGACCTGCCCGCGGTGCGCGCGTTGCTCGAGCGCGTGCTCGCGCTCGACGAGGCGTGGCAGGGCGGCGCGGTGCACCAGGCGTTCATCACCCTCGAAGCGGCGACGCCCGGCGCCGACTCGATGGCGAAGGCCAAGCAGCACTTCGACCGCGCGGTGGAGCTCGCCGGCGGCCACGACGCTTCGCCTTTCGTGACCTACGCGGAGGCGATCGCCATTCCCGCGCAGGACCGCGCCGCCTTCGAGTCGATGCTCGAGAAGGCGCTCGCCGTCGACCTGGATTCCAAGGATGCCAAGCCCGAGCTGCGGCTCGCCAACACGCTCGCCCAACGCAAGGCACGGCGACTGCAGGCGCGGGTGGACGACTACTTCCTCGGCGACGAGCCGGCGGCCGAGGAGGGCGAGAGCCCACCGGCCGACGATGACGGAGATCCCAACCGATGAACCGAAGCTCGTTCCTCTTCGCCGCGCTCGCCGCGGCGCTGTTGTTTCCCGCCCTGCCGGGGATCGCCGCCGCCAAGCCGATCAAGCTCGCCACTCTCGTGCCCGAAGGCTCGGTGTGGGTCAAGGAGCTCAAGGCCCTCGCCGGCGACGCCAAAACGCAGACCGCCGGCCGTGTCGAGATCCGCATCTACCCCGGCGGCATCGCCGGCGACGACCCCGACGTCGTGCGCAAGATGCGGCTCGGCACGCTGAACGCCGGCGTGCTGACGTCCGTGGGCGTCGCCGAGATCGACCGCTCGGTCTTCGCGATGGGCATCCCGCTCATGTACGACTCCTACGACGAGGTCGACTGGGTGCAGGAGAAGATGCAGCCCAAGCTCGAGGCTAGCCTCGAGGCCAAGGGCTTCGTCGCGCTCAACTGGGTCGACGGCGGCTGGGTGCGTTTCTTCGCCAAGAAGCCGGTCGCCGTGCCGGACGACCTGCGCGCGCTCAAGCTCTTCTCCTGGGCGGGCGACGCGAAGTCGGTCGAGGTCTGGCGCTCCGCGGGCTTCAACCCGGTGCCGCTGCCCTCGACCGAGCTGTCCACGGCGCTCCAGACCGGGCTCGTCGAGGCGCTCGGCTCGCCGCCTCAGGTCGCGGTGATCTCGCAGTTCTTCAACCACGC
>DATNCU010000025.1:0-6167 GCA_035607145.1 Thermoanaerobaculia bacterium | reverse complement strand
CCTTCGGTTACGGCTTGGTGATCTACGTCGCCGGGCTGCAGTCGATCCCGCGCTCCCTCTACGAGGCGGCGGAGCTCGACGGCGCTGGACCGTGGCGGCGGCTCGTCGACGTGACGCTGCCGTTGCTACGGCCCACCACGGTCTTCGTCGCCGTCATCACCACCGTCAACCTTTTCCAAATCTTCGCCGAGCCCTACGTGATGACGGCGGGTGGGCCGCTCGGCGCCACCACCTCGGTGGCGCTGCTGATGTACCAGCAGGGCTTCCGCTGGTGGAGCATGGGCAACGCCGCCGCCATCGCCTTCATGCTCTTCGGCATGGTGCTCGCGGCGAGCGGCCTGCAGCTCGCCTTGCGCCGGTGGTCGCAGCGATGAGCCGGTGGCAGCCTCGATTGGGTTGGTCCGGATTGGCCGTGAACGTCGCGCTGTGGGCGCTCGCGCTGCTCACCGCGGCGCCGCTGCTGTGGATGGTGTCGGCGTCGCTGATGCCGGCCGGCGAAGCGATGGCGCTGCCGCCGCGGCTCTTGCCGTCGACGCCGACGCTGGCGCACTACCGGGACCTCTTCCAGCGGTTGTCGCTGGGCCGGTCGCTCGCCAACTCGCTGCTGCTCGCCTCGCTGATCACCGCCGTGTCGCTGCTGTGCAACTCGCTCGCCGGATACGCGTTTGCCAAGCTCCGCTTCCGCGGCCGCTCGCGCCTGTTCGCGCTGCTGCTGGTGACGCTGGTGGTGCCGCCGCAGGTGACGGTGCTGCCGCTCTTCCTCGAGATCCGCGGACTCGGCCTCGTCAACTCCTTCGGCGGCGTGCTGGTAGCGGCGATCGCCACCGTTTTCGGCATCTTCCTCATCCGCCAGTTCGCCGTCGGTATCCCCGACGAGCTGCTCGACGCGGCGCGGCTGGACGGCGCCGGCGAGCTGCGCATCTACTGGACGATCGTGCTGCCGCTGCTGCGGCCGATCCTCGTCACGCTCGGCGTCTTCACCTTCCTCTCCAGCTGGAACGACTTCATGTGGCCGCTCGTCGTGCTCACCGACGAGAGCCGCTACACGCTGCCGCTGGCGATCGCCAACCTCTCCGGCGAGCACGTGCAGGACACCGAGCTGATGATGGCGGGCGCCGTGGTCACCGTGCTGCCGGTGCTGCTGCTCTTCCTCGCCGTGCAGCGGCACTACATCGAAGGCATCCTGATGGGGAGCGTCAAGGAGTGAGCGCGGCGACGGCCACCCGCGCCGCGCTGGCGCTGCTCGGCGCCGCGACGGTCGGACTCGCGGGCGCGGCTCCGCCGCCGCCGGGCGCCCGCACGCCGTTGCTCGGTGCGGTGGAGGAGTGGAAGCCGCTCCCCGCCGACGGCGTCGAGATGCGGGTGGGCGCGGGGGTGGGTCCGGCGAGCGAGCCCGCGCTGCGCATCGACTACGACTTCCACGGCCATGGCGGCTGGGCGGCGGCGCGGCGCGCGGTGGCGGTCGAGCTGCCGCCGCGCTACGAGATCCGTTACCAGCTGCACGGCGTCGGGCCGGCCAACAATCTCGAGCTCAAGCTGGTCGACGCGTCCGGGGACAATGTCTGGTGGCACGTCGACCGCGCGCGTGAGTGGCCGGCCCAGTGGGCGTCGGGGCGGATCAAGGGGCGGCAGATCACCTTCGCCTGGGGGCCGACGAAGGACAAGGAGCTGCGGCGGTTCGCCGCGGTCGAGATCACCGTCTCCGCCGCGGAGGGCGGGCGCGGCACGCTGTGGGTGGCGGGGCTCGAGCTGGTGGCGATGCCGCCGCTTTCGGAGTCGACCGGCCCGCCGACGGCGCAGGCGGACGCCAACGATCCGGGCTTCCCGGCGGCCGCCGCGGTCGACGGCGACGAGCGGACGCCGTGGCGTCCCGGATCCGGTGGCGGCACCATCGCAGCCGACCTCGGCGGTCTGCGCGAGCTCGGTGGCGTCACTCTGGTGTGGGAGCGCCGGCAGCCTGAGGCAGCGGAGGAGGCGCCGCAGCGCGGCCCGCGCCGGCTCACCGTCCAGCTGTCCGTTGATGGCAAGGACTGGAGCGGCGGTGCCCTCGTCTCGCGCGGTGGCGCCATGCGCAGCGAGATCCCGTTGCCCGACGCGGAAGCGCGCTACCTGCGCGTGCGGTTACCGGCGGGCGCCTGCGGCGAGGAAAATAGCTGCGGCCTCGCCGAGCTGATCGTGCGGCCGCTCGCCTACGGCGCCTCGAAGAACGACTTCATCAGCGCGCTCGCGGCCGAGTCGCCGCGCGGCACCTGGCCGCGCGGTTTCAGCGAGGCGGTGTACTGGACCGTCGTCGGCGTCGCCGGCGCTCCCGAGGAGACGCTCTTCTCTGAGGATGGTGTGGTGGAGCTGCGCGAGCGCGGCCCGAGCCTCGAGCCCTTCGTGCGGCTCGGCGACCGACTCTTCACCTGGGCCGACGTCGAGACCTCGCGCAGCCTCGCCGGCGGCGACCTGCCGATGCCGACCGTCCGCTGGACGATGCCGGAGGCGAGCTTGGAGGTGACTCCACTCGCCGCCGATCACGAGGGCCACGGCAGGCTGCTCGCGCGGTACCGGCTCGTCAACGAATCGGTAGGCCCGCGGCCGGCGGAGCTGGTGCTCGCGGCGCGGCCGTTCCAGGTCGACCCGCCGTACCAATTCCTCAACGGCGGCGGGGGAGTGGCGCCGTTCCCGTCGCCCGAGTGCGATGGCGATGTGCTCCGCGCCTGGTCGACGCAGGTGGTCTTCACGCCGGAGCCCTCCGCTTGCGGCACTCTCGCGTTCGACGAGGGACCGCTGCGCGAGCGGCTCGCGGCCGGCGATCCGCCGACCGAGGCGCGCACGCACGACGCCACCGGCCTGGCGACGGCGGCGATGCGCTGGACGGCCGAGCTCGAGCCGGGCGCCTCGATCGAGGTGATCGCCTGCTACGATGGGTGCGACGTCGAGCCGCCGCCGGCGCGGCCGCTGGCCGTCGACGCCGCCGAGTTCGCCGCGGCGGAGACAGCCACCCGCGAGACCTGGCGTGCCGCCCTCCACCGCGTCGACTTCGACCTGCCACCCGAGGCGGCGCCGCTGCTGCGCAGCCTGCGCTCGAACTTGGCGTGGATCCTCATTCACCGTGACGGTCCCGCCATCCAGCCGGGCTCGCGCGCCTACGCGCGGTCGTGGATCCGCGACGGCGCGCTCACCGGCGTGGCGCTGCTGCGCCTGCGCCACACGGACGAGCCGATGGAGTTCGCGCGCTGGTTCGCGAAGCACCAGTACCCGGACGGCAAGGTGCCCTGCTGCGTCGACCGCCGCGGCGCCGACCCGGTGCCGGAGAACGACAGCCACGGCGAGCTGATCCACCTCATCGCCGAGGTCTACCGCTACACCGGCGACCGCGACTTCGCGGCCGCGCAGCTCTCGCACGTCGCCGCCGCCGTCGACGCCATCCAGGCGCTGCGGCAGCAGCGGCGCACCGACGAGTACCGCGCCGGCGCAAAGCAGCTCTTCTTCGGCCTGCTGCCGGAGTCGATCAGCCACGAGGGCTACTCGGCGAAGCCGGTGCACTCGTACTGGGACGACACCTTCGCCTACCGCGGGCTCGACGACGCGGTGACGCTGGCCCGCGCGCTGGGGAAGACGGAGCTTGCCGCGACTTGGACGGCACGCCGCGACCAGTTCCGCGACGACTTCCTCGCCTCGATCGAGCGCGTGCGCGCCGCACAGCACCTCGCCTGGCTGCCGGCGAGCGCCGACCTCGGCGACTTCGACTCCACGTCGACGACGACGATTCTCGACCCCGGCGGCCTGCTGCCCTACCTGCCGCGCGCGGCGGTGGAGGCGACCTTCGAGCGCTTCTGGCGCGAGCTCGTCGGCCGCCGCGACGGCACTCGGATGTGGGAGGCGTACACGCCCTACGAGCTGCGTCACGTCGGCAGCTTCGTGCGGTTGTCGCTCGCCGAGCCGAAGTGGAAGGCGCGCGCCCACGAGGTGCTCGCGTATTACCTGCGCGACCAGCGGCCGCCGGGTTGGAATGCCTGGCCGGAGGCGGTGCACCACGACTACCGCGCGCCCAAGTTCCTCGGCGACCTCCCGCACGGCTGGGTGGGATCGGACTTCATCCGCTCGTTCCTCGATTTGTTCGCCTTCGAGCGAAGCGAGGATGGCGCGTTGGTGCTCGGCGCCGGGGTGCCGGCTGGCTGGCTCGCGCGGCCGGAGGGCATGGTGGTACGCGGCCTAGCTACGCCGTGGGGTCTGCTGTCGTATTCGCTGACCCGCGTTTCGAGTGGCTACCGGTTCCGCGTCTCGAGCGGACTGCGCATGCCTGCGGGTGGGCTGGTGTTGGTCCCGCCGTCGCGTGAGACGGGCGCGACCTCCACTCTCGACGGCAGCGCGGTCGCACCCGCCGCGGACGGCACCGTGACCGTGCGCCACCTGCCCGCTACCGTCGACTTCCTCACAGCGCACCCCAAGGGCCGGGTGGGGGCGCCCCCTGCCCCTGGAGGGGCAGGGGGACGGGGGGATAGGGGTGAAACTAGACATGGATCCTGAGCGCCGCCTCCCCGGCACCGACCTCGCCGGCCTCCCCCCCGGCCGCTACGGCCACTTCGCCGCCGACGGCTGCGAGTACGTGATCACCAACCCGCGCACGCCGCGGCCGTGGGCGAACGTCATCGCCAATCCGCGCGCCGGCCTCGCCGTGTCGCAGACCGGCAGCGGCTTCTCGTGGATCGACAACTCGCAGCTGGCGGTGCTGGTGCGCTGGGGGCAGGACCTCGCCGAGGACCGCTCGGGGCGCTTCCTCTTTCTCTGGGACCGCGACGCCGACGAGGTGTGGTCGCTCGCGCCGTCGCCCTGCTGGCCGCGCTACGACCGCTTCGCGTGTCGCCACGGCCTCGGCTACACCACGTTCGAGACCACCTATCGCGGCGTACGCGCAACGTGGACGCTGTCGGTCGACGCCGAGGAGACGGTGGAGCTATGGCGGCTGCGGCTGGAGGCGAGCGGCCGCGCGCGCCGGCTGGCGATCGTCGGCTACGTGGAGTGGAACCTCGGCGTCGCGCCGGCGCCGCGCCGCGAGTTCCAGAAGCTCTTCCTCGAGACTCGCTACGACGAGGCGGCGCGCGCCGTCGTCGCGGGCAGCCACATGTGGGACCTGCCGTCGCGGCGCTGGGGGCACTGGAACCGCGACTTCCCGTTCTGGAGCGCCTTCGCCGCGGCGCAGCCGGTGGACGCGGCGGAAGGGGACAAGGGGGCCTTCCTCGGCCGCTATATCGACTGGCGGCGTCCGCGGTCGCTGGCGCGCGGCGAGGAGTGGGCGGGGCTCTTCGGGCGCCACCACGACCCGGTAGCCGCGCTCTGCTGCGGTGTCGAGCTCCCCAGCGGCGGCGCCTGGGACGGTGGCTTCGTGCTCGCCACCGCCGGTGATGCACTGGGCGCGTTGGCGCTCGCCAGCCGCTTCGCGCACCCGGCGGCGATGGACGTCGCCACCGCGGGTGCCGTCGAGCGCTGGCGCAGCTGGCTCGCGACGCACCGCATCGAGACGCCGGAGCCGCCACTCGACGCGCTCGCCAACGACTGGCTGCGTTACCAGGCGATCTCGGCGCGCCTCTTTGGCCGCGCCGGCTACTACCAGCAGAGCGGCGCCTACGGCTTTCGCGACCAGCTGCAGGACTCGCAGGTGTGGCTCACCGTCGACCCGCAGCGCTGCCGCGAGCAGATCGGGTTGCACGCCGCCCATCAGTTCGCCGACGGCTCGGTCTACCACTGGTGGCATCCGCTGTCCGAGGCGGGTCACGTGACGCGAATGACGGACGACCTGCTCTGGCTCGCCTTCGTCACCGCGAGCTACCTCAAGGAGACCGGCGACCTCAGCATCCTCGACGATCCGGCGCCGTTCCTCGACGACGCCAAGCCGGCGAGCCTGCTCGATCACGTCGAGCGCGCCTTCGAGAAGAGCTTCGCGCGCACCAGCGAGCGCGGCCTGCCGTACATCGGCGGCGGCGATTGGAATGACGGGCTGTCGGCGATGGGGCTCGAGGAGCGCGGCGAGTCGGTGTGGCTGGCACAGTTCCTCGCCGGCCTGCTCGCCGACTGGGCGGAGGTACACAAGCGGCTGGGCGACCGTGACCGTCCCGGCCGTGGTGCCGAGCTGCTGGCGCGGCGCCACGCGCTCATCGCCGCCGTCAACGAGCACGGCTGGG
>DATNCU010000017.1:0-12537 GCA_035607145.1 Thermoanaerobaculia bacterium | reverse complement strand
CCGCGCAGGTAGACCTCGAGCGGCACCACGGTGAGCCCCTTCTGCTGCACCTGGCCGAAGAGGCGGTCGATCTCCTTCCTGTGCAGCAGCAGCTTCCGCGGCCGCTCGGGCTCGTGGTTCTCGCGGTTGCCGTGGCTGTAGGCGCCGATGTGGACGCCGACGAGGAAGGCCTGGCCGTCGCGGAAGTCGACGTAGCTGTCCTTGAGCTGCACGCGCCCCTGCCGCGCCGACTTGACCTCGGTGCCGGCGAGCTGCACACCCGCCTCCACCGTCTCCATCACCTCGTAGTCGTGGCGGGCCTTGCGGTTGCTGGCGAGCGGCGTGACGGCGCTCTTGTCTCGCTTCGCACCGCCTGGACCGTTTTTCTTGGGCGGCGCAGCGCCTTTCACCGGACGGCTCACCGCTTCACCGCGGATGCGAGACCGCGCGATCGCCGGCGCGCCGCTTCTTGCCGCCGGTGTCGCGGATGCGATCCAGCGCCGTCTGGCCTCCGTACTTGGCGACGATGCGGTCGTCGTACTCGTCGGCGGTGTTGGCGACGGCGGCTATGGCGGAGAGCAGCGCGGAGCGCTCGAGGCCGCGGCCGAACAGCGTGTGCGAGAGGAAGATGTCGCGCCCGACCACCGAGAAGGCGCCGAAGGCGAGGTGGTGGTTGAGCTCGAGAAGCCCCAGCATCAGGTCGGGCTCGAGGCGCACGCCCTGCACGCAGTAGGACATCACCTGCACCATCGTTTCCTCGGGGCCGTAGGGATCGACGGCGATCTCGAGCACGGTGGTGCCGTAGCGGACGTAGAAGTGCGCGTTCTCGGGGTCGAGGTAGGGGTCCTCGAACAGCTCGCCGAGGTACTCCTCGACCCGCTCGTGGGTCTCGCGGTGGGCGGCGTGGGCGAACTCCATGGTGGCTCCCTTCCGACCCCGACTCTACTCCTTGAGTCGGCCTTGACCCCTCTCGACCCTGGGCATATGGTCCCTACCTGCCGCTTGGAAGGCGGCGCCCCCTTTTCAATTTTCCATACAGCGCAACTTCGATCACAGGAGGATCTTGATGAGCTGGCGACGCATGCATTCGGTGCGGTGGGTGGTCGCGGCGGCGCTGCTGCTGGCGGCCGGCAGCCCGGCCTTCGGCGCGGGCTTCGGCATCTTCGAGCACGGCAGCAAGGCGATGGGCATGGCCGGCGCGTTCACCGCCCAGGCCGACGACCCGTCGCTGCTCTTCCACAACGCCGGCGGGCTCGCCTTCGTCAACGAGGACGAGCTCGCAGCCGGCGTCACCTGGATCAAGGGCAGCGAGGCGGATTTCGAGGGCGCCGCGCCCTTCCCCGGCTCGGGCGTGCGCGCCGAGCAGGAGCTGCTCTCCGAGTTCCCGCCCCACATCTACTACGTGGCGCCCATCAACCAGACCTGGAAGTGGGGCGTCGGCGTCAACGCGCCCTTCGGCCTGGTCACCGAGTGGAAGAACCCCAGCACCTTCGCCGGCCGCTTCCTTTCCACCAAGGCGGCGCTCGAGGGGATCGACGTCAACCCCACGCTCGGCTGGCAGATCACGCCCAACTTCGGGCTCGGCATCGGCGCCATCGGCCGCTTCTCGACCGTCGAGCTCAACCGCAACGTGGCGACCATCAACCCCTTCACCCAGACCGCCGTCGACGTCGGCCGCGTGAAGATCGAGAGCGACGGCTACGACACCGGCTACGGCTGGAACGTCGGCCTGCTGCACAAGGTGACGCCGCGCCTCTCGTGGGGCCTCTCCTACCGCAGCCAGATCAGCATCGACTATCAGGGCGATGGGCGGCTGACGCAGATCACCACCGGCAACGCGCAGCTCGATGCGCTGGTGCGCGCGCGCACGCCGTTCGACACCAACCTGCCGGTGAAGACCACCGTCGACTTCCCCGACATGGCGAGCTTCGGCGTCGCCCTCGGCATCACCCCGCGGCTGCTCGTCGAGGTGGACGCCAACTGGACCGGCTGGAGCTCGTTCGAGGAGGTGGTCATCCAGGGTGACAACGCCACCGCGCGCGCCGTCTTCGGCCCCAACGCCAACCCGGCGCAGGCGCGCGGCACCGTCATCCCCGAGGGTTGGGACGACGTCATGAACTACCGCCTCGGCATCAAGCTGCAGAGCGGCCCCACCACCGAGTGGCGCTTCGGCTACGTCTACGACGAGACGCCGCAGCCCGAGGAGGTGGTGAGCCCGCTGCTGCCCGACGCCAACCGCAACGGCGTCACCCTCGGCTACGGCTCGACGGGGCCCGGCCTCAAGTGGGACGTCGCCCTCATGTACCTCATGTTCGACGAGCGCGAGCGCCACCGGACGCTGCCCAACGAGCCGGTGTTCCACGGCACCTACAACACCACGGCCTGGCTCTTCGGCCTGACGGTCGGCTGGAAGTAGTCACGCGCTGCCGCGCAACCGCCATAGGAGGACCACCATGAACACTCGCTTCCGCTTCGCCGCAGCGCTCGCCATCGTCGCGCTCTGCCTGCTGCCGCAGACGGCCTCGGCCGCCGACACCGGCAGCGCCAACTTCACCCGCTACGTCGCCCTCGGCGACAGCTTGACCGCCGGCTTCTGCAGCGGCGGCCTGGTGCGTAACTGCCAGCTCGGCAGCTACCCGCTGCTGATCTTCGCGCAAGCCACCGACCGCTCGCCGCAGGAGGCGGCGTCGGTCTTCCAGCAGCCGCTGGTAAGCGCGCCTGGCCTGAGCGGCCAGGCGGTTTGCCGCAATCCGGCGAGCCCGCTCGCGCCCTGCGGCGTGCTGCGCCTCGTGAGCCTCGCCGGCCCGTCGCCCACCATCGCGCCCATCCCCGGCCAGGCGGCGCCGCAGAACCTCACCCTGCCGCGGCCCTACGACAACATGGGCGTTCCCGGCGCCACCGTGCACGACCTGTTGACGACGCTCTCGGGCGGCTTCCACGACCTCATCCTGCGCGGCCAAGGCGCCACCCAGCTGCAGCAGGGGCTGTCGCTGCAGCCCACCTTCGTGACGCTGTGGATCGGCAACAACGACGCCCTCGGCGCCGCCACCGCCGGCGACGAACGGCTGCTCACGCCGGCGGCGCAGTTCGACGCCGAGTACCGCACCATCGCCGCCGCCATCGCCTCGGTCGGCGCCAAGATGGCGATTGCGAACATCCCGGACGTCACCTCGATCCCGTTCGTCACCACGTTGTCGCGCTTCGTGCCCAACCCGGCCACCGGGCAGCCGCTGCTCATCAATGGCAACCCGATCCCCCTCATCGGCGAAGACGGGCCGCTGCAGGCCGGCGACTTCGTGCTGCTGTCGGCGACCACCGAGCTCGCGGCCGGCCGCGGCATCCCGGCGGCGATCGGGGGCTCCGGTGTTCCCCTCTCCGAGAACGCCGTCCTCACCGCCGGCGAGGCGGCCGTCATCCGCGAGCGGGTGGCGCAGTACAACGCCACCATCGCCGCGGTGGCCAACGAGCGCGGCGCCGCGCTGGTCGACGCCAACGCCTTCCTCAACAACGTGCGCGCGCACGGCCTCAACATCGGCGGCGTCACCTACAGCAGCGCCTTCCTCACCGGCGGCCTCTTCTCGTACGACGCCGTGCACCCGACGGCGTTCGGCTACGCCTACATCGCCAATCTCTGGATCGACGCCATCAACGCCAAGTACGGTGGCAACATCGAGCCCGTCGACCTCTACCCGTTCGTCTTCGGCACCAACAGCATCGGCAACCCGACGGCGGCGACGGTCGACTTCTTCGAGCCCGAGAGCGTGGTGTTCTCCGACGAGGCGGCTCACAGCGTGACCGACCTCTTCAAGAAGGCCAAGGCGCCCAAGCCGCGCCGGCCCCGCAGGCACTGATCCGCCGGCCATCGCCGGGCGGTCGAGAAGGGAGGGGGCGGCCCCTCCCTTCGCCGTTCCAGGGGCCGGAATTCCGTTCGACTGCGCATCTGTTGAACCCTGCGCGGCGTGCGTTTACCGCCGCGCTTCCGCCCTGCTAAAGTCTCCGTCCCCATGGACACGATCTCCATCCGCGGCGCCCGCGAGCACAACCTCAAGAACGTCGACCTCGTCATCCCGCGCAACCAGCTGGTGGTGATCACCGGCGTCTCGGGCTCGGGCAAGTCCACTCTCGCCTTCGACACCCTCTTCGCCGAGGGGCAGCGGCGCTACGTCGAGTCGCTCTCGGCCTACGCGCGGCAGTTCCTGCAACAGATGGAGAAGCCCGACGTCGACTCCATCGAGGGCCTGTCGCCGGGGATCTCCATCGAGCAGAAGACGGTGGCCAAGAACCCGCGCTCGACCGTGGGAACGGTCACCGAGATCCACGACTACCTGCGCCTGCTCTTCGCCAGCGTCGGCACCCCGCACTGCCCGCAATGCGGCAACGTCATCCGCCCGCAGACCGTGCAGCAGATGGTCGACCGCATCCTGGCGCTGCCGGCCAACACGCGGCTGGTGCTCTACGCGCCGTACGTGCGCGGCAAGAAGGGCGAGTACAAGAAGCAGCTCGCACAGATGGCGAAGGAAGGCTTCGTGCGCGCCCGCATCGACGGCGTGACCACCGAGCTCTCCGGCGAGCTGCCCGACCTCGACAAGAAGAAGAAGCACTCGATCGACGTCGTCATCGACCGCCTCGTGGTCAAGCCCGGCATCGAGCGCCGCGTCGCCGACTCGCTGGAGACGGCGCTCAAGGTAGGCAACGGGCTGGTGACGCTGGCGGTGGAGGGTGCGCCGGAGGAGACGTTGTCGCAGAGCTGGGCCTGCGCCGACTGCGGCACCTCGCTCGCCGAGATCACGCCGCGCCTGTTCTCCTTCAACAGCCCCTACGGCGCCTGCCCGACCTGCAGCGGCCTCGGCTCGCTCAACCGCGTCGACCCGCAGAAAGTCGTGGTCGACCCCGAGCGCTCGCTCGACGCCGGCGCCGTCGGCCCCTGGCAGCCCAACGGCCGCTCGATCCGCATGTCGATGGTCAAGACCCTCGCCAAGGCAATGGGCTTTTCTTTGGCGACGCCGTGGAGCCGGCTCCCCAAGGAGGCGCGCGAGGTGATGCTGTGGGGCAGCGGCGAGCGCGAGATCGACTTCAAGCTCAGCGGACCGCGCAGCAGCTACTCGTGGCGCGGCACCTTCGAAGGCGTCATCCCCTCGCTCGAGCGCAAGTACAAGGAGACCGACTCCGAGATGGTGCGCGCCGAGATCGAGCGCTACATGTCGATGACCACCTGCCCGGCCTGCGACGGCAAGCGGCTGCGGCCCGAGGCGCTGGCGGTCAAGGTGGGCGGCCTCGACCTGCACCAGGTGTCGGCGATGCCGGTGGCCGAGCTGCGCCGGCGCATCGCCGCGGTCGAGGCCGGCCTCTCGCCGCGCGAGCGGCGCATCGCCGACAAGATCTTGAAGGAAGTGCTCGACCGCGTCGGCTTCCTCGAGGACGTCGGCGTCGGCTATCTCTCGCTCGAGCGCGCTTCGGCGACGTTGTCGGGAGGCGAGAGTCAGCGCATCCGCCTCGCCACCCAGATCGGCAGCAAGCTGATGGGCGTGCTCTACGTGCTCGACGAGCCGTCGATCGGCCTCCACCAGCGCGACAACGCCAAGCTCATTGCCACTCTCAAGGGGATGCGCGACCTCGGCAACTCGGTGCTGGTGGTGGAGCACGACGAGGAGACCATCCTCGCCGCCGATTGGGTGGTGGATCTGGGGCCGGGTGCCGGCGTACACGGCGGCGCGGTGGTGGCCGAGGGGCCACCGGAGGCGATTGCGCGCAACCCCGAGTCGTTGACGGGCAAGTACCTGCGCGGCGAGCTGATGGTGCCGGTCCCCTCGCGGAGAGAGCCGAAGAAGGACCGCTGGCTCACCGTCGAAGGGGCGCGCCACAACAACCTGCGCGATCTGACCGTGGGCTTCCCGCTCGGGCTGTTCACGGCGGTGACCGGCGTATCGGGGTCGGGCAAGAGCAGCCTCGTCGAGGACGTGCTGCACAAGCAGCTGGCGCGCTACCTCCACCGCGCCGGCGACGTCCCCGGCGAGCACGACAAGATCTCGGGCATGCGTCACCTCGACAAGGTGATCGCCATCGACCAGAGCCCCATCGGCAGGACGCCGCGCAGCAACCCGGCGACGTACACCAAGGTCTTCGGCCACATCCGCGACCTCATGGCGAAGACGCCGGAAGCGAGGATGCGCGGCTTCGAGCCCGGGCGCTTCAGCTTCAACGTCAAGGGCGGAAGGTGCGAGGCGTGCGCCGGGGAAGGGCAGATCAAGATCGAGATGCACTTCCTGCCCGACCTGTACGTGCCCTGCGAAGTCTGCGGCGGCAAGCGCTACGACCGCGAGACGCTGCAGGTGCACTACAAGGGACTCAACATCGCGCAGATCCTCGAGCTCACCATCGAGCAGGGGCGCGAGCTGTTCCAGAACATCCCGGCGATCGAGCGCATCCTGTCGACCTTGGACGACGTGGGGCTGGGCTACCTGCAGCTGGGCCAGCCGGCGACCACGCTATCGGGCGGCGAAGCGCAGCGGGTGAAGCTCGCGAGCGAGCTCTCGCGGCGGGCGACGGGGCGGACTCTTTATCTGCTCGATGAGCCCACGACGGGCCTCCACTTCGACGACGTCAGGAAACTGTTGCGGGTGCTCCACCAACTGACGGACCTCGGCAACACCGTGGTGGTGATCGAGCACAACCTCGACGTCATCAAGACCGCCGACTGGGTCATCGACCTCGGCCCCGAGGGCGGCAGCGGCGGTGGCAAGCTGCTCGCCGAGGGCACGCCCGAGCAGATCGCGGAGACGCCCGGGAGCCACACCGGGGAGTACTTGCGGAAGGTGCTCGCTGGCGCGCCGTTGGCGGTGGCGGGGTAGCGCACATCAGCTGGGCGGGTGCAGCCTCTTCACGCCGGGCGCTGTAAGCTCGATGCCATGAAGATGCTGACCGCCAAGGTGGTGGACGGACAGCTCGACGTGCCTGTCGGCACCCTGGAGGAAGGCACCACAGTCACGATCCTGGTCCCGGAGCTTGAAGACGAGGAAGGCTTCGACGTGAGCGAGGAGCAGAAGGCGCTCCTCCTCGAGTCCCTGGAGCAGGCACGCCGTGGCGAAGGCGTCGACGGCTGGAAGTTGCTGGAGGAGCTCCGAGGCCGTTCTTGAGATTCGCGCTCCGCGTCACACCCAACGCCGAACAGCAGATCCGTGAGGCCGCCGAGTGGTGGTGGCGCAATCGACGCGGTGCCTACGCGCTGTTCGGCGAGCAGCTCCAGCGAGGCTTCGAGCTCGCGACGACTCAGCCCAATGCGGGCGTTCGCGCGCATGACCTAGCGCTCGCCGGAGTGCGTCGCCTCCTGCTCTCGCGCATTCGCTACCACATGTACTACACGGTCCAGGGCGAGGTCGTCGAGGTTCTTGCCTTCTGGCACGCCAGTCGCGGGACGCCTCCTCCGATCTGAGCCAATTAGGTCGCGGGATGCGACAATGTGTCCCACGCTATGCCCGCAGCACCCCTCCTCGAGAAGCGCCGGATCCTTCAGCTCGAGACGCTGTACGACCTCGCGCTGGCGTTGCAGGCGCATCGGCCGGAGGGGGAGCTGGTCGAGGAGCTGCTGCAGCGGGTTTGCGCGGTGATGGATCCGCGGGCTGCTGTCGCGGCTACTCGCACGGACGACGGCTCGTTGCGCGCGGTTTCCAGTGTCGGTTGGCCTTCGGCCTCGCCGGCCGCCGAGCGGCTCGCGGAGGCGCCGCTCTGGGCGGACGTCGATCGGCGCGAGGGGGTCGTCGAGCGGGCCGGCGGCACGCTCGCCGGGCGGGACTTTCGGCAGCTCCTCGCGACGCGCATTGCTTACCGTGGCGAGACGCTCGGCCTCCTCGCGGTGCTGGACAAGGAGTCGCGCGCCGCTGGCGAGCCGTCATTCTCCGAAGAGGAGAGCCGTTTCCTCGAATCCGTCGCCGCCCTCGCTGGGGTGGCACTGGAGAACGCGCGGCAGATGGAGCAGTTGTCGCAAGAGCGCGAGGTGCTCGAAGAGGAGAACCGCGCGCTCAAGGGGGAGCTGGTCTCCGAGGTCGAGGGGCGCCGCATCGTCGCCCATGCGCCCGTCATGCGCGCCGCTCTCGAACGCGCCGAACGCGTCGCTCCCCGTAGCGTGAACGTGCTCGTGCGCGGCGAGAGCGGTACCGGCAAAGAGCTCATCGCGCGCCTCCTGCACGTGCAGTCGGGAAGGACCGGCCCGCTCATCGCGCTCAACTGCGCGGCGCTCCCCGAAACCCTGCTCGAGAGCGAGCTGTTTGGCATCGAGGGCGGCGTCGCCACCGGCGTCACCGCGCGCCGCGGCAAGTTCGAGCTCGCCCACGGCGGCACGCTGTTCCTCGACGAAGTCGGTGACTTGGCGCTGCCGCTGCAGGTGAAGCTCCTGCGCACGCTGCAGGAGCGCGAGGTCACGCGCGTCGGCGGCCGCGAGCCGATCCCCGTCGACACCCGCGTCGTCGCCGCCACCCACCGCAGCCTCGAGCAGCTGGTGCGTGACGCGCGCTTCCGCGAGGACCTCTATTACCGGTTGCGTGGCGTCGACATCGAGCTGCCGCCGCTGCGCGAGCGGCGCGAGGACGTCGCTCATCTGGTACGCCACTTCGCCCGCGAGTTCAGCACCCGCGAGGGGCTAGCCGAGCCACGCTTCGATCGCGAGGCGCTGGCCCTGCTGCTCGCCTGGGACTATCCCGGCAACGTGCGCGAGCTGCAGAACGTGGTGGAGGGGGCGATCTCGCTCGCGCCCGGGCGCGGCGACTCCGGCGGCCGCATCGACGCGAGCCTGGTGCGCTCGCTGCTCGGCGCCGGCTCGGGGGCCGCCGACGGCGCCGGCACCATGGCGCTCGAGCAGGTGACCGAACGCCACATCTCGCGGGTCATGCGGCTCGTCAGCGGTAACAAGTCCGCTGCAGCGAAGCTGCTCGGTGTCAACCGGCGGACGCTGCACCGCAAGGGCTTTTGAGCCCGGTTTCGAGGCTGGACTGGCCTTCTCCGCTAGCGACATCTTGTCGCGACTGCGGCAATTTGTCGCATGTGGCGTTAGTCACGCTAGCAACAGGGGCGTCACAAATGCGTGACGGCGATTCCGCTGATACCGGGTCATAATGTCCCATTTCGATGAAGGTTTCACCACGGTGCTTTTTCTCCCACAAACCACTACCGATCAATGACTTGCAGCGACACTCTCCACCATGGCACAACCCCTGCTCTACGCGCCCGCGGAAGGAGCCCATTCCTATGATTCTCGAAGCCGTCCGCAAGCGCGTTGCGACCCTGCCCGACCTGCCTCTGCAGCTGATCCTCGCCGCCGGCACCCTGGCCAGCTTCAGCTGGCTGCTCGTCCAGGACCAGATCCACCCGCTGTTCGTCTACTTCCTGCAGGTCTACCTGACCTTCTAAGATCGCGCCCAGGATCTTGGACTTGAACGAGCCCTTCGGAAACGGGGCAACTGGGATGCGTCTGCTGCACCAGAAGGACCTCGTCCTGCCGATGCTCCCCGACAAGGAGCTGGAGGCGGGCGAGTCGGCCTCCGAGCTCGCCGCCGAGGCGAGCATGGACGCCGACCGCGTCGACGAGCTGCGCCTGGCGGTGCAGGAGGCGTTCATCAACGCTGCCGAGCACAGCGCCGCCAGCGACGGCCGCGTTTACGTCAACCTCGCGCTGCTCGGCGCCGAGCGGCCCGAGCTGGTGCAGGTGACGGTGCGCGACACCGGCGTGGGGTTTCCCGAGCCGGTGCTCCGGGGTACGATGCGCAACGAAGAGGGGAGGCCCCGCAAGCGCGGTTGGGGGCTGACCCTCATCCGCCGCCTCGTCGACGAGGTCGAGATCGAGTCGGGCACCCACGGCACCGTCGTGGTGATGCGGAAGAAGATCTAGGTCCCGGGGGCAGGCGGACGTGAGGGGAACGACGCGATGACCGAGAGCTTGAAGGTGCGGGTCGACCGGCGCGACGGTCTGGCCGTGGTCAATACCGAGGGGTACATCAACAACCAGGGCGGCGAGCAGATCGCCCAGGCGGCCAACGGCTTGATCGAAGAGGGCTACCGCACGCTGTTGCTCAACCTCGCCGGCAGCAAGATCGTCAACTCGATCGGCATCTCCATCCTCATCGAGGTCCTCGAGCGCATGCTGGAGCTGCAGGGCAAGCTCGCTTTCTGCAACCTGACGCCGACTATCCAGAAGACCTTCCACATCATGGGCCTCACCCAGTACGCGCAGGTCTACCCCGACGAGCCGACGGCGCTCGCCGAGCTGCGCTCGCCCGCGACCCCGCAAGGGTCGTGACCCCACTCGCATGAACGCGACCTTGCTGCCGATCCCCGCCGAACGGCAGCGGCGCCTGTTCGAGCTGCTCGAGGAGGAGGGCGCCGAGGTCCTCTTCCTGCGCGAGACGCTGCAGATCGCCCGCGAGGCGCTGGCGATCGACGCGCTCGCGGCGTACCTCGACGGCGAGGATGCCTGCGAGTGCAGCGCGCACGTCGGGTCCGGCGACTTCCCACCGGCGCTCGGCCGCGGCGAGGCGAGCGGCTGGCCGTCGCGGCGGCTCGCCGGCGGCCTGTTGCTGCTCAGCGAGCCGGTCGAAGACGAGCTGCCCGAGCCGCTGGCGCTGCTGCTCGCGCTCGGCCTGCGCCTCTGCCGCCTGCGCGCCAACTTGAAGCGCCTCGACTTCGACGCCAAGTACCGCGGCGTCGAGCGCGAGGCGATCTACGACGTCGGCCGCGCCATCACCTCGACGCTCGATCTGCCGCACGTGTCGGAGGAGATCCTGGTGCGCGCCGTGTCGCTTCTCGACGCGCGGCGCGGCGCCCTCTACCTGCTCGACGACACGACCGGAGGCGACAAGGAAGGCCGCTACCGCCTGCAGAGCACCATTGGCGGCACCGCCCGCGAGGGGCTCGCGCGCGAGGTCGATCCCGAGACCGCCGACCTGTTGCCGCACGCGCACCATCAGCTGGCGGTGTCCATCGAGGTGGAAGGCGAGCGCCGCGGCGTGCTGGTGGTGGGCGACAAGGAGAGCAGGAGCGGCGTCGGTCCCTTCCCCGACGAGGACCGCCGCGCGCTGTCGCTGTTCGCCAACCAGGCGGCGCTGGCGCTCGAGCAGGCACGGCTGCACGAGGAGTCGCTCGAAAGGGAGCGCCTCGAGCGCGAGATGCAGCTCGCGGCGCAGATCCAGCAGGGGATTCTGCCGCGGGCGCTGCCCGCCATTGCCGGCTACGAGGTGCTGGGCTGGACGCGCCCCGCGCGCCACGTCGGCGGCGACTACTGGGACGTGGTGCCGCTGCCGGACGGCCGCTTCGCGATGCTGGTGGCGGACGTCTCGGGCAAGGGCGTGTCAGCGGCGCTGCTGGTGTCGACGCTGCACTCGGCGCTGCGGCTGCTGCTCGCGCGCGGCGAGAGCACGAGCTCGATGTTGCGGGCGGTCAACCAGCACCTGATCGACTTCTCGGCGTCGAACAAGTTCGCCACGTTGCTGCTGGTGGCGCTGGAGGCAGAGAGCGGCGCGGTCGCCTGGGTCAACGCCGGTCACAACCCCGGCGTGCTGCTGCGTGCCGACGGCACCATCGAGCGACTGGATGCGGGCGCGGTGCCGCTGGGGCTGCTGCCGGGTCCGACGTACGGCGAGAGCGAGCTGGCGCTCGAT
This sequence comes from Thermoanaerobaculia bacterium, assembly GCA_035607145.1. Classification (GTDB taxonomy): domain Bacteria; phylum Acidobacteriota; class Thermoanaerobaculia; order Multivoradales; family JAIOJS01; genus DASYQD01. The sequence continues at coordinate 916 of DATNCU010000017.1, read as the reverse complement.
CACGGCGACCTGCTCTGCATCTACAGCGACGGCGTCACCGAGGCGACGTCGCCGGCCGAGGAGGAGTTCGGGCTCGACCGGCTCGAGGCGGTGCTGCGCGGCCAGCTCGGCGCCACGCTGCCCGAGCTGCGCGGCATGCTGGAGCACGAGCTGCGTGAGTTCGTCGCCGGGCAGCCGCAGGGCGACGATCAGACTGTGGTGTTGCTGCGCCGCCGGTAGCGTCGTGGCAAGGCCGGTGCGGGCGCCGCGCTACGCGGGTCCCCGCCTCGGCCCGTTTCCCACTCGTGCTCGCGAAGACGCTGCGCGCGAGCGGGAGCCCTCGGTCCGGGCGCCCGCTCCGCGCGGCGCCCGCACCGGCCTCGCAGCGTTGTCGTTAGAGCGGCTGCCAGTTGCCGACGGCGATGAGCAGGGAGGCAGGCGCGCCTGTGCCGCCGAGCGATGGCGGGGGATTGGGCACGACGACAATCTCGGTGCCCAGGGCCTTGATGGCCGCTAGCGCCTGCGGCAGCGTTGTCGTCCACGTCGCGTCGGGGAGGGGGGCGGTGAGGGCGCCGCGCTCGATGCGGTGGAGGCCGCGGGCTGTCGTCTGCGCGGTGAGCGCGGCGTCGGCCCAGCAGGCGAGCGGGTCGAGGTGGGCGACGTAGATGCCGTCGCCGGCGGCGGCGAGGAGATCGTCGTCGGCGACGCCGCCGGGGAGGACGAAGAGGTGCTCGGGGCCGCCTTCGTCACCGGTGAGCGTGGGCCTCGTGGCGAGGACGCCGAGACGGGCCGCCTCGAGCGGGTCGGCGACCGGGCCTTGCAGCACGCCTTCGGCGACCAGCGTGGCGGCGCGGCGGCGCGCGCCGGTGGAGTCGAGCGGGAAGGGCAGACCGTGGGCGCGCGAGCCGTCCTCCACCAGCGTCAGCACCGGCGCCAG
>DATNCU010000010.1:0-5207 GCA_035607145.1 Thermoanaerobaculia bacterium | reverse complement strand
AACCAGCTCGCCTCGCTGGTGGAGAGCGGCCGCATCCGCACCACGCTCTCCAAGGCCAAGGAGCTGCGGCCGATCGCCGAGAAGATCGTCACCAAGGGCAAGCGCGGCACCGTCGACGCCCGCCGCCAGGTGCGCCGCTGGATCTCCCAGCGGCCGCTGATCAAGAAGCTGTTCGACGAGGTGGCGCCGCGCTTCCAGGAACGCAACGGCGGCTACCTGCGCATCCTGAAGCTCGGGCCGCGGCCGGGCGACGGCGCCGAGATGGCTTTCCTCGAGTGGGTCGACTACCAGCTCGCCGGCACCGAGAAGAAGGGCAAGGGCGCCAAGGGCGAGACGCCCGTCAAGGGCAAGGGCAAGGCCGCCGAGGCCGACGAGGCCGAGGGCGAGGAGAAGCCGGCGAAGAAGGCCGCGAAGAAGCCGGCGGCACCCAAGAAGCCGGCGAAGCCACCGGCCGGCAAGGCCAAGGCGCCCACCAAGGCGCCGACGGCGCCCAAGAAGCGCTCGACGCAGCGCAAGGCCGGCAGCGAGTAACCTGCTCGCTCACCGCGCTGCACGACGAGAGGCCCTGGAGCGATCCGGGGCCTTTTGTTTTTCGCGCCGATCCGGCTGCTACGCCTCGGCCTCTTCTTGCTTCCGCTTCTTCGCCTCGCTGATGATCTTCTCCTGCAGCGGGCGCGGCACTTCCTCGTAGTGCGAGAACTCCATCTGGAAGCTCGCCCGCCCCTGCGTCATCGAGCGTAGCGCCGGCGCGTAGTTGAGCATCTCGGCGAGCGGCACCGTCGCCTTGATGACGTTGGTGCCGTTCTTCGAGTCCATGCCCTGCGGGCGCCCTCGGCGCTGCGACAGGTCGCCCATGATGTCGCCCATGTAGTCCTCGGTGGCGGTGATCTCGACGTCCATGATCGGCTCGAGGATGGTCGGCCCCGCCTTCTCCATGGCGTCCTTCCAGGCCAGCGAGCCCGCGATTTTGAACGCCAGCTCCGAGGAGTCGACGTCGTGGTACTGGCCGTCGATCAATCGCACGCGGAAGTCGACTACGTTGTAGCCGGCCAGATAGCCGCGGTGGCGCGCCTCCTGGATCCCCTTGTCCACCGCCGGGCGGAAGTTGTGGGGGATGGAGCCGCCGAAGATCTCGTCCTTGAACTCGTAGTCCTCGCCGCGCGCCATCGGCTCGATGACGATCTTGCAGTCGGCGAACTGGCCGCGGCCGCCGGTCTGCTTCTTGTGGCGGCCGTGCCCCTCCGCCTTGCGCTTGATGGTCTCGCGGTAGGGCACCTTCGGCGGGTGGAGGATCACCTCCACCTTGTAGCGGCTCTTGAGCTTGCCGACGACGATCTCGACGTGCAGCTGGCCGGTGCCCGAGAGCAGGTGCTCGCCGGTCTGCGCGTCGCGGCCGGCGCGCAGGGCGGGGTCCTCTTCGAGCAGGCGGTGCAGCGCGTCGCCGATCTTGTCCTCGTCCCCCTTCGACTTCGGCTCGATGGCGAACGAGATCGCCGGCGGCGGGATGGTGATCCACGGCAGCTTCGCCGGGTGGTCGCGGTCGGTCAGCGTGTCGCCGCTCTGCGTCACCTTGAGCTTGGCGACGCCGCCGATGTCGCCGGCGATGAGCTGCCCGACGCCGGTGCCCTGCTTGCCCTGCAGGGCCATCAGCGTGCCCAGCCGCTCCTGCTCGTCGCGGGTGGCGTTGGTGACGGTGGTGTCGGAGCGCAGGGTGCCGCTCACCACGCGCAGGATGGTGATCTTGCCGGCGAAGGGATCGTTGAGCGTCTTGAACACCAGCGCCGCGGTGCCCGTCGCCGGATCGGCGTTGAGCTCGATGGGGCGGTCGAGGTGGTCGGTGGCCTGCACGGCGCCGCAGGCGCCCGGCGCCGGCGCGAAGTCGACCAGCGCGTCGAGCAGCGCCGAGGTGCCGAGGTTGTGCAGGCCGCTGCCGACGAGCAGCGGGAAGATGCGGCGCCGGGCGATGGCGCTGCGCAGGCCGTTGCGCAGCGCCTCGTCGTCGAGCGAGCCCTCCTCGAAGAAGCGCTCGAGCAGCGCGTCGTCGGTCTCCGCCACCATCTCCACCAGCTGGCTGCGCAGCTCGGCGGCCTGCTCGGAGAGCTCCGCAGGCACCTCGCTCGCCTCCGCCTTGCCGTTGCCGTCGCGGTCGTAGCGGTACGCCTTGTTGCCGACGAGGTCGACGACGCCCGCGAAGTCGTGCTCGCTGCCGATGGGCAGCTGCAGCGGCATCACCTCGCGGCCGAAGCGGCCGCGCAGCGCCTCGAGGGCGCGCGTGAAGTCGGCGCGCTCGCGGTCCATCTTGGCGAGGTAGAGGATGACCGGCAGCCCCATCTCGGCGGCCGCCTCCCAGACCTTCTCGCTGTTGACCTCGACGCCGGCGACGCCGTTGATCGACAGCAGCACGGCGTCGGCGGCGCGCATGCCGGCGCGGGTCTCGGTGAAGAAGATTCCGTAGCCGGGGCAGTCGAGGATGTTGATCTTGTGGCCGCGCCAGGGGACGAAGCAGGGGGAGACGCCGATCGAGATGCCGCGCTCCATCTCCTCGGGGTCGAAGTCGGTGAAGGTGTTCTTGTCTTCGATGCGCAGCATGCGGTTGACCACGCCGGCGGTGTGGAGCAGGGCGCTCGCCAGGGTGGTCTTCCCGGAAGCGTTGTGGCCGGCGAGCGCAAGGTTGCGGATCTTGTCGGGGCTCTCGACCTGCATGCCTACCTCCTGCAACGAGACGGCTTGGGGCGTTCCGGCGGGCGCGGACTATATCAAGGGCTTCATCAAGGGCTTCGCCGCCGCTCGCGGTGGTCGTCGCCACTGAGGGACGATGGCCCAACGCTGGTAAGATCGGCGTTCCCGATCCCGCGCGCCATGGCGTCAGCGATCCCCAGCAGTCTGGGCCGATACGAGGTCCTCGAGGAGCTCGGTAAGGGCGCAATGGGCGTGGTCTACCTCGCCCGCGACCCACTGATCGGGCGGCTGGTGGCGCTCAAGACCTTCCGCGCCAGCCAGGCCATGCACGGCTCGGAGCTGGTCGAGTACCGCACCCGCTTCATGCGCGAGGCGCAGAGCGCCGGCATCCTCTCGCACCCGCACATCGTCACCATCCACGACGTGGTCGACGGCGCCGACGGCTCTGGCGTCACCTTCATCGCCATGGAGTACGTGCGCGGCATCAACCTCAAGGAGCTGCTGATGCGCGGCGAGGCGATGCCGCTCGAGCGCGTCTGCGACGTCGTCGGCCAGCTCGCCGAGGCGCTCGACTACGCGCACAGCAAGGGCGTCATCCACCGCGACATCAAGCCCGCCAACATCATCATCGACCCGCAGGGGCGGGTGAAGATCACCGACTTCGGCATCGCGCGCCTCGAGACCTCCGACCTCACCCACGAGGGGCAGCTGCTCGGCACCCCCAACTACATGGCGCCCGAGCGCATCCTCGGCCACAAGGTCGACCACCGCACCGACATCTTCTCGCTCGGCGTCGTCATCTACGAGATGCTGACGCGGCAGAAGCCGTTCCAGGGCGAGAACCTGACAATGGTCTCGCACCGCATCGTCTACGAGCCCTTCACGCCGCCGCGGCAGTACGCGCCGGGGCTGCCGCCGGGGGTGGTGGCGGTGCTCGAGCAGGCGCTCGAGAAGCAGCCGGAGCGCCGCTTCGCCAGCGCCGGCGCTCTCGCCGCCCGGCTGCGCGAGGCGATGGTCGCCGCCGCCGGCAGCGAGACGACAGTGGCGGCGCGAGCGCCGATCCCGCCACCACTGCTGCCGCCGCCGCCGCTGCCGGAGCTGCCGGGCGAGAGCGACGAGACGGGGCAGGATGCCGAGGCAGGGGGCAGCGACACGCGCGACGTCGCCGCCATCGCGAGTGGAGTGAGGCCGGCGCCGCCACCGCCGGCCGCGGCGCGGCCGACGACGCCGCATGCCGCAGCGGAGGTGTTCCCCTCGCCGCGGCGGCTGGCGATGGCGGGTGCCGCGGCGCTGGTGCTGGTGCTGCTCGTCGCCGCCGGCGCTTTCGCCTGGCTACGCGCCAACACGCCGCCGGTAGGCAAACCCGACGACGCCGACCGCGCCCGCGCCCGTTACCGCCTGCTGCTGCAGGAGGCGCGGAGCGAGCTCGACGCCGGCCGTCCGGAGGCGGCGCTCGCGGCGCTCGCCAAGGCGATGCCGCTGGCACCGGGCGATCCCGACCTCGAGCGCATGAGCGTGCGCATCCGCAGCCAGATGGCGGCGCGCCGGCGCACCGCCGCCGAGCAGCAGGCGCAGCTCGCATCGCTGATCAACTCGGCGCAGACGGCGTTGCGCGCCGGCGACGCGGCGGCCGCCGCCGACCTCGCACGACAGGTGCTGGCGCTGGTCCCCGGCGAGCCCAACGCCACGGCGCTGCTCGCCAACGCGCAGGCGGCCCTCGACGCGGCGGCGCGCAAGCGCGCCCAGCAGCAGGCGGCGCGGCCGGCGGCGACGACGCCCGCGGCACGCCCGGCGGCTCCGGCGGCCACCGCGGCGCCGAGCGCCGAGGCGCAGGCGGCGGCGAGCGGCCCGGCGACGCTGCGCATCGAGTTCCTCACCGAGCTGCCCGAGGGGGTGCTCACCATCTACGCCGGCCAGCGGCAGATCCTCGGCGAGCCCTTCCGCTTCTACAAGCGCAGCGGGTTGTTCCGCAACGAGCCCAAACGCGGGACCATCGAGGCGGCGCGGCAGGTGCCGGCGGGCGCCACGACCCTGCGCATCTACGTGGCACGCCCGAAGCTGCCGCCGGCGGTCACCACCGTCGAGGCGCAGCTTTCCGGCGGCAGCACGCGCGTGCTGAAGATCCACTTCGACCAGTCGGCGCAGCTCTCGGCGACGCTGCAGTAGCGCGCCTGATCGCCGCGGTCCTACTCGGGCGAGCTCGCCTCGCCGCTCGGCGACCAGATCGACACCGGGCCGAAGCGCTCGAGCTGCGGCACCAGCACGGCGGCCGGGCCCACCGCCACCACCGCGCTGGTGTCGGGGCGGAGGTGGCGCGCGGCCACCTCGCGCACGCCCTCTGGCGTCACCTCGCGCAACTCGACGAAGTAGCGGTCGAAGTAGTCGTCGGCGAGGCCGAAGACGGCGAGCTGCGAGAGGCGCTGCGCCACGCTTTCCACCGTCTGCAGCGTGTAGGGAAAGACGCCCTCGAGGTACTGCACGGCGTCGGCGAGCTCGACCGCCGCGGGTGGCTCCTCCTGCAGCCGGCG
>DATNCU010000716.1:0-2224 GCA_035607145.1 Thermoanaerobaculia bacterium | reverse complement strand
CATCACCCACGGCGTCGGCAGGTGCGCCGCCGTGGGCACGAGGTCGGCGAAGAACGCCGCCTTCCCACCGGCGCCGCCGTCGACGAGGACGATGCACATCCCCGGCGAGTGGCCGCCCGCGCGCACCATGCGCACGCCGGGCAGCGGCTCGGCCTGATCGTCGAACAGCTCCAGCACGCCGGCTTCGACCAGCGGCTCGAAGTTGCGGCGGTCGTAGCTCGGGCTGTCGCGCTCGTTGGGCTCGAAGGCGTGCGCCAGCTCGTCGCGCTGCAGAAAGTAGCGGGCGTTCGGAAAGGTCGGCACCCACTGACCACCGTCGTACCACGTGCTCCAGCCGCAGTGGTCGAAGTGCAGGTGGGTGAGCAGCACGTGGGTGACGTCCTCGGGTGCGACGCCCAGCGCTGCCATGCGGTGCGGCAGCCGCTCGCCGCCGCTTGGGACCTCGAAGGTCGCCTCGCCCCGTTCGTCGAGCTTCTCGCCGATGCCGGCGTCGACCAGCGCCACGACGCCTTCGCCGCGCAGCAGCAGGCAGTTGGTCGTCATCTCGATGCGGTTCTTCGCATCCGCCGGCTTCTGACGCTCCCACAACACCTTCGGCACCACGCCGAACATCGCTCCCCCGTCGAGGCGGAACGGCGTGTCGGGGAGGACGGCGAGGTCGAATCGGCCGAGAGTGAGCTGGAGGGTGGGGTCGCCCGGTCGCACGGCCAGGGAGTGTATCGCGGCCCTCGCCGCCGCCTCCGCGCGCTCCCGTATGCTCGCGCCCGCGGTGACGTACGGATGACGACGACGCGCAACGGCGGCCCGGTGGCGTTGGTGCTCTCCGGCGGCGGCGCCCGCGCCGCCTACCAGGTGGGGCTGCTGCGCTACCTGCGCCGCGCCTTCCCCGACTTCCGCTTCCAGATCATCACCGGCACCTCGGCGGGCGCCATCAACGCCGCCTACCTCGCCGGCCACGCCGGCACCCTCGGCGAGGCCGGGGCCGGGCTCGCCGACCTGTGGTCGAACCTCACCTTCGACCAGGTCTTCCGCGTCGACGCGCGAGCGCTCGGCAAGAGCGTCGTGCGCTGGGGCACGCGGCTGCTCTCCGGCGGCGCCGAGATCGTCAACCGCGCCAAGGGCCTGCTCGACACCGCGCCGCTGCGCACGCTGCTCAGCTCGGTGATGGCGACGGTGTCGGGCGAGCTGGTGGGGATCGGGGAGAACGTCGAGCGCGGCCGGCTCTCGGCGCTCGCCCTCACCACCCTCAACTGGGCGACCGGCCAGACGGTGACCTGGATCCAGGGCCGCGACATGAGCATCACCGACACGCCGCAGCGCCGCAACGCCAAGGCCCGCATCGGCATCGACCACGTGATGGCCTCCGCGGCGCTGCCGCTGCTCTTCCCCGCCGTGCGCATCGGCAGCAGCTGGTACGGCGACGGCGGCGTGCGGCTGCTGGCGCCGCTGGCGCCGGCGATCCACCTCGGCGCCGACCGCATCCTCGCCGTCTCCACGCGCTACCGGCGCACGCAGTTGGAGGCGGAACAGCCGGCCGTGCGCGGCTACCCGCCGCCGGCGCAGGTGATCGGCACCGTGCTCAACGCCGTGTTCCTCGACCAGGTCGAGCAGGACGCGCAGGGGCTCAAGCGCATCAACCGGCTGCTCGCCAAGCTGCCGCCCGAGCAGCACGGCGCGCTGCGACCCATCGACCTGCACATCCTGCAGCCGTCGGAGGACCTCGGCAAGCTCGCCGCCGAGTACCAGGACGCCCTGCCTCAGGGGCTTCGCTTCCTCACCCGCGGCCTCGGCAGCCACGAGACCCGGTCAGCTGATTTCCTGTCCCTGCTGCTCTTCCACCCCGACTACCTGCAGCGCCTCATCGCCGTCGGCGAGCGTGACGCCGAGGCGGCGCACGTGCGGCTGGCGGAGCTCCTGGGCGCAACGCCCGCGGCGGCTGCCGCGAGCTGAACTTCTCGCGGCCGCGGCGGTACGTATCCGATAGCGGTGCCGTGCCCCGTCTCGTTCAAGACCCAGGGGCCATCAACCCGTCGACCGCGCCCGTCCGGCGCCAGGAGGTCATCGATGCGAAACGCCCGCCTGCTCCTCGCCCTCCCGCTCCTTTCCCTGCTCGTCGCCGCGCCCGCGCTTGCCGCGGGGAAACTCACCGCCAGCCTGCGCGGCTTCGAAGAGGTGCCGGCGACCGCGGTCGTCAACAGCGGCACGTTCAACGGCACCCTCAATG
>DATNCU010000600.1:0-2410 GCA_035607145.1 Thermoanaerobaculia bacterium | reverse complement strand
TGCCGGCGTACTGCGGCTGCGTCTGCGCCGCCTGGTAGATCGAGGTATTTGCCTTCAGCACCTGCTCGCGCACGATCTTCGGCGCGATCTCTTCCTTGGTCTTGGTGTCGACCTGGTACGGCTTGGCGCCGGAGAGGATCTGGCGCATCTCAGTGACGATCACCGTGGTCGCCATGCCGCTCGCCACTTCGCCGGCGTTGTAGCCGCCCATGCCGTCGGCCAGCACCACCAGCCCGTTGGCCGGATCGGCGGCGATCGAATCCTCGTTATGCGAGCGCACCATGCCTGGGTCGGTGCAGGTGGCGATCTCGAGGCTCTGGGAGAGGTCCATGGCGGTCAGAGCTCGATGTCGACGCCGCTCGCGGCGGCGGTGGGAACGGCGCCGAGTGTGGCGCGCAGCGCGCCAGCGAACTCCTCGCCGGTCTGGAAACGCTCCTCGGCCTTCTTCGACAGCGCACGGCCGAGGAAGGCGACGAGGGCCGGCGGCACGCCGGCATTCGCGGCGCGGATGTCCGACGGCGCCTCGTTGGCGATGCGGAACATGAGCTGCGCCATCGAGTCGCCGTCGAACGGCAGCTGGCCGCTCAGCAGCTGGTAGAGGCTGATGGCTAGCGAGAACAGGTCCGAGCGGCCGTCGATGCGGCTGCCCGCGAGCTGCTCGGGCGACATGTACGAAGGGGTGCCGAGCACCATGCCGGTCTTGGTCTTGGAGTTGGCGACGAGGCGCGCGATGCCGAAATCAGTGAGCTTCAGGGTATCGCTTTCCGGGTTGTACATCATATTGGCCGGCTTGATGTCGCGGTGCACGACGCCTTCGCGGTGAGCATAGCCCAGCGCGTCGGCCGCGCGGGCGACGATCGCCACGACCTTCTCCGGCTGCAGCAGATTACCTTTCTTGGTGAACGGCACAAGGTCGCCGCCCTTCAGCAGCTCCATCGCGATGTAGCAATAGTCGTGCTCCTCGCCGGCATCGTAAATGGTGACGATGTTGGGGTGGGCGAGCTTGCCGGCGGTCTCGGCCTCGCGGAAGAAGCGCTCCTTCACCCCGGCGATCTCGTCGGCCTCGAACTCCTGCGTCAGCGCCAGCGTCTTGATCGCCACCTCGCGGCCGATCTTCGGGTCCTTGCCGAGGTAGACCACGCCCATCGCGCCCTTGCCGAGCTCCCTCTCGACCTGGAAGCGCCCGAACTTCGGCTTCTCGCCGACGTTCAGCTGCAGCGTCCCGCCGGGATGCGAGCCGCCGCCGAGGATCACGGTCTCGGAGAGCTGCTTGGTGCGGGCGATCTTCTCGCCGACGTCGCGGAACTTGGCGTCGAAAGCGTGGATGTGGCGGAACACCGCCTCGGCCTTGTTGAACTGGCGCTTGCGCTCGAAGTCGAGGCCGAGGTTGTAGAGGTTGTCGGAGAGCGCCTCGGACATCGGCACCTGGCGGAACTTGTCCCAGGCGAGGTCGAGCTGGCCCTGGCCCTGGTAGGCGAGGCCGAGCATGCGGTTCGACTCCGCCGAGCTCTGGTCGGATTTGACCTTGGCGCGCTCGGTGACGATGAAGCGCTTGCTGACCAGCGCGAGGTGGCCGACGAGGAGCAGCGTGCATGCGCCCATCAGCTGCAGCCACATGCCCTGCACGCTCATCAGCGCCACGTGCGCGACGATCAGCGCCGCAAGGCCGAACGAGGTGATGCTCGCCGCGAGCGAGGCGTTGAGCCGCGGCAGCAGCACGATCAGGTAGACGACAACGAGCAGGAACACGCCGGCTTCGACGCCGCTGGCCCACGGCGGCACGACGAAGAAGTGCTCCTGCAGGATCGACGACACCGAGTGCGCCAGGCTCAGTACCGGCGCAGTCGCCCCCGACACGGGCGTGACGAATGTGCCGGCGACGCTGCTGCTCATCGGCCACGCCGCCCTCGTCTCCAAGCGCTTCATCGCCGCCGAGGCGGGCAAGGAGAAGTCCGACGAGAGCTCGGCCGAGTCGAACCGCATGCTCGGCCTCGCCTACCAGGGCCAGGGCCAGCTCGACCTCGCCTGGGACAAGTTCCGCCAGGTGCCGCTGTCCGACGCGCTGCTCGACAACCTGTACAACCTGGCGCTCGACTACGAGAGGAAGCGCCAGTTCAACAAGGCGGAGAGCGTGTTCCGCTACATGCACGAGTTCAATCCCAAGTTCCGCGACCTCGAGTCGAAGCTGTCGCGCGCGCAGAAGATGTCCGAGACGGTGATGCTCGGCGGCGGCTCGAGCCATCCCGGCGGCTCGCTCAACCTCGCGGTGGGCGAGAAGCCGAAGTTCGGCCGCTTCGAGGTGCAGAAGGAGCTCGGCAAGGGTGCGATGGGCGTGGTGTACCTCGGCAAGGATCCGAAGATCGGCCGCGAGGTGGCGATCAAGACGATGGCGCTGTCGCAGGAGTTCGAG
>DATNCU010000674.1:0-2011 GCA_035607145.1 Thermoanaerobaculia bacterium | reverse complement strand
GACCAGGGGTCGCGCGCGGTGGGCAGGCTCTCGAGGTCGCTGGCGGCGAGGTTGGTGACGCGGCTCGTCTGCTTGGAGTCGAGCAGCGGCGCCTCGGCGGTGACGGTGATGACGTCGGTGACGGCGGAGGTGAGCGTCAGCTCCAGCCGCGTCGTCTGCCCGAGCCGGATGCCGACGTCCGAGGACTCGAGCTTGGAGTAGCCGTCGAGCTCGGCGCTGAGCGCGTAGGTGCCGGGCGAGAGGTTGAGGATGCGGAAGCTGCCGCCGCTGTCGGTCACCGCGACGCGCGGCGCGCCGAGGCCGCTGGTGGTGACGGTGACGCCCGGCAGCGGCTGGCCGGCGTTGTCGCGGACGGTGCCGGCGAGGTCGCCGGTCTGCTCCTGCGCCAGCGCCGGTGCGGCGGTGACCACCGCCGCGAGCAGCACGAGGGCCAAGGCAGCGACTCCGAGACGAGAGCAACGACGCGAGAGACGACGCGATCGATCCAGCTCGAGCATGCGTCCACTCCTCCGTGTCCCCGCCGCCACGGTGGGCGCGCGGACCTGTCAGTTCGGCCTGTTGCGGCCATCTTACAACCGTTGCAGTTGTCGATGGTGAGACGGGGCCGAATGGCGAAACCCTTCGCCTGAGTGGTCGTCTAACCGATCGCTACAGGAACGGCTGCAGCTCCGGCCAGTCGCCCTGCTCGAGCACCTTCTTGACGTCGTTCATGAAGTGGTCGGCGTCGGCGCCGTCGACCAGCCGGTGGTCGTAGGTGATGCCGAAGTAGCACATGGTGCGGATGGCGATGGTGTCGGCGCCGTCGGCGTCCTGCGTCACTATCGGCCGCTTCTCGATGGTGCCGATGCCCATGATCGCCACCTGCGGCTGGTTGATGATCGGGGTGCCGAAGAGGCTGCCGAAGACGCCCGGGTTGGTGATGGTGAAGGTGCCGCCCTTGAGCTCGTCGGGGAGCAGCTTCTTGGCGCGCGCGCGGTCGGCGAGGTCGTTGGCCGTCTTGGCGAGGCCGGCGAGGTTCTTCTGGTCGGCGTCGGGGATCACCGGCACGATGAGCCCGCGGTCCATCGCTACCGCCATGCCGAGGTTGATGCGCTTCTTGTAGACGACGGTGTTGCCCTCGATGCTGGCGTTGACCTTCTTGTGCTTGCGCAGCGCCGCGGCCGTCGCCGAGAAGATGAACGGCATGTAGGTGAGCTTGGTGCCATGGGCGGCGAAGAAGGCGTTCTTCACCTTGTCGCGGATCTTGGTGATCCGCGTCATGTCGATGTGGAAGACCGTGGTGACGTGCGCCGAGGTGTGCTTCGAGTACACCATGTGTGCGGCGGTGATCTCGCGGATCTTCGACATCGGCTCGATCTCGACCTCTTCGCCCTGCACGTAGGCGGGGACGGAGAAGCCGCCGGCGGCCGCGGCCGGTGCTGCTGCGGCGGCCGCCGGACGCGCGACGGGAGCGGGCGCTGGGGCCGGGCGGCTCTTGCGCTCCTCGAGGTGGGCCTCGAGGTCGCGCTTGGTGACGCGGCCGTGGGTGCCGCTGCCGCTGAGCTCCTCGAGGTTGACGCCTTCGACCTGCGCCATCTTGCGCACCAGCGGGCTCGAGTACTTGCGGACGCGCTCTTCGACGCTGCCCGGAGCGGGCGCGGGGGCGGCGGGCACTGCGGTGGGCCGCGACGGCGCTGCTGCTGCGGGCGTCGGAGCGGCTGCTGCGGGCGCCGGCGCCGCGGCCGCATCGCCGCGGGCGCTCTCCTCGCGCGCCGCGACGGCGGTTCGTTCGGCGACCTCGTCCGCCGGCTTGTCTGAGGGCTTGGCAGCCGGCTTCTCGGCCGCCGCAGCCGGGGCCGGAGCCGGGGCGGCCGCGCCGTCGGCGGCGGCCTGCTCGCCCGCCTCGCCGATGCGCGCCACCACCTTCGACACCGCCACCGTCTCGCCTTCCTTGTTGAGGATCTCCAGCACCACGCCGGCGGCGGGGCTGGGGATCTCGGCGTCCACCTTGTCGGTGGAGATCTCGAACAGC
>DATNCU010000672.1:0-8744 GCA_035607145.1 Thermoanaerobaculia bacterium | reverse complement strand
AGTAGCGGCTAGCGCTTGCCCAGCGCCGTCCGCGCGGCGTCTCCCGCCGGCGTGATCTCGAAGAGATGTGCCGGCGGCTGACGCTCGTCCAACGCGACGAGTCGCACCCGCACCGGAGCGCGGCCGCCAACGAGGTCCTTGGCGACGGTGACGGCCGGGATCAGCCGCGCGCCGGAGCGCCACTCGCTGATCTCGACGACGCGCGCCACGCGGCCGTTGGCAAGGCGGTAATCGATGCGCACCGGGCGCCGGCTACCGGCGCGCACCACGTAAGAGGCGCGCGGGTAGGGGAGGTCGGCGCGCTTGCCGCGTAGCGCGAACGTCACCAGCTCGGCGACACCCGTGCCCTGGCGCGTCACGTCCTCGAGCGTGAAGTCGCGCGCGAAGCTCAAACCGACAAGCTCCTGGAGGCTGACGCCCGCGGCGAGCCGGCTCGCCGTGCCGAGCTTCACCGGCCGTGCGCCGCGCGCCAGCAGCCACGTGCCCTCAGGCCGCTGCAGGAACGCTTTGCCGTTCTGCTTGGGGTCGAGGAAACGCAGCAGCGCCAGGTTGCCGTTGCGCCAGACCTCGAAGCTGCCGGCGCCGGAGCCGGCGAGCGGCTCGACCATCACCTCGCTGCGAAAGCCCGCGGGTAGCGCGCCGCCGAGATCGCTGGCGGCGAGCAGCTCGCGGTCCGCGGCCGTGGGCGGCGCCGCGGCAGCCGGCGCCGCGATGGCAAACGCAGCCAGCGCGGCGGCGAGCGCCAGGGCCAGCCAGCGGAGCCCGACGCGCAGCGGGCGGCGGTGATCGCACATGCTGGAAACAACGTTTTCCCACCACGGCGGATTCCGCGCCGGCGACTGCCAACGGGCCGAGCGGGCCGTCACCGCGGCGCCGGCGGCTCGACGATCTTCACCCCGGCCAGCAGCGCGATGGCGCCGCCCGTCGTCTGCGTGGCGTTGAGCCCCAGGCGGAAGTCCTTGTCCGAGAACGTCGCGAACACGTCGATCGGCTGATGCCACGTCGGGTTCCAGCCGGCGCCGGTGTGCATGCCGCGCTCGTTCTCGCGCAGGCTGATCGACGGGACGAAGTCCATGAATGGCGTCGAGTCGGTGTTCGTCATGTGCGGGCCGACGGCGGCCGGATAGTCGGTGGCGAACTTCTCGTTCGCGTCGCGGAAGAAGAAGGCGAGCTTCATCGCCTCCTCGGCGCGCAACGCCGTCGACTGAAATTCGACGTTGATGTCGGCCTCCGGCCGCTGCTCCGGGTTCCACGTGCCGTCGGCGCGCGGCATGCCGTGGTCCCACATCATCATGTCGTGCTGGATCATGGCCAGCCACTTGGGCTCCGGGTAGCGTCCGGACCCCGGCGGGTCCTCCTTCCCCTGCAGGCCGGCGCGCTGCTCGACGTAGGCGCGGGCGCCGTTGAGCCCCGTCTCCTCGTTGTTCCACAGCGCGAAACGGATGCTGCGTTCCGTCTGCACGTCGGGCATGCTGAAGACGCGCGCCAGCTCCATGACCAGCGCGGTGCCCGACCCGTCGTCGTTCGCCGCTTCTCCCCAGCCGTGCCCGTCCATGTGGGCGCCGATGATGTACATCTCGTTCGGGTGCGTCGTGCCGACCTTGGTGCAGTACACCTCCTCGCGCGGGCCGTTGGTGGCCGGCTCGGCGTTGAGCTCCCGCAGCTTTGCGTCCGGCTGGGCGCTCGGATCTTCGTTCACTCCCGTCTGCCGCTGGATGCCGCGGTAACGCGAGCCCCCGGGGCCGCGGCGGACCTCGCCGCTCTTGATGACCGGCTCGAAGGGCTTCTGCTCGGCCGGACGCGACGGGCGAGCCGGCGAGTCGTACACGTAGCGCACCCGCCCGGTCGGGCAGCCGTAGCTGCGCAGCTGCGCCTCGATCCAATCCACCGCCTTGCGGTTGCGCTCGGTGCCCTGGCGCCGGTCCCCGAACTGCGTGAGCCACTTGATGGTCGCCTTGTACTTTTCGAGGTCGAGCCGGGCGAGCAGCTGCCGCGTCATCGCGTCCTGCGGATCCTCCGGGGCCTGTCCGGCGCCGCCCTGCGCGAGCGCGGCGGGGGCCGCGCTCAACATCACGATCATCGCCAGCCCCATCACCCGCCGCTTTCTCGCGTTTCTTCCCAGCACCGCGTCGAGCATCGAGCCTCCCTCGTTGTCAGTTCAGTCAGGCGCCAGTGTCCCCGACCGGGTGCGCCAGCTCCTTCTGCAGGAACGCTCGCGCCGCTCGCGTGTCGCGCTTGATGGTCGGCTCGGAGACCCCGAGCAGCTCGGCGATCTCGGTGACCTCGAGGCCGCCGAAGAAGCGCAGCTCCACCACCTGCGCGAGGCGCTCGTCTACCGCGGCGAGGCGCTGCACCGCGCGGTCGATGTCGAGCAGCTGCGCGGCCTGATCGTCCACCGCCAGCGGCCCGCCGGCCAGCGCATCCACCGGCACGTGCTCGGCGCCGGCGCCGCGGCGGTCGGCGAGCCGGGCGCGGGCGTGGTCGATCACCACCTGCCGCATCGCCCGCGCCGCGGTGGCGAAGAAGTGCTTGCGGTTCTCGAAGCTCATGCCGCTGCCGGCGAAGAGCTTCATGTAGGCCTCGTGCACCAGCGCCCCGGTGTTGAGCGTGGCGCCGCGGCGGTGGCGGGCGAGCTCGGCGCGGGCGATGCGCTGCAGGTCGGCGTAGACCACCTCCAGCGCCCGCGCCTGCCGGATCGGGTCGCTGTCGGCGGCGAGGGCGCGCGTGAGGTCCATCTCGCTCATGGTACGCGCGCGAAGCGCTCCATGCTCCCCTTGCTGAGGAACAAGCGGTCGAAGACGTGAAGGTGGATGCGAGCCGCGACCGTGGCCAGAAGACCGAGCGACACGCCAGCGATGACGCGCCACAGCGTGTCGCGCCAGCGCACCAGACGGACGACGGTCTTGCCGAACAAGTAGACGCCGACCGCTGAGGCGACCATGGTGAGCAGCAGCGTCAGCAGCCAACCCACGACGCCGCCGACCGGTGCGTGGGCCATCGACACCAGCCAAGGAGGGGGCCGCACTACCACCCAAGCCGCCCAGACGAGGAGCGCCGCCGCGAGTATGGCGGCGACGACCTTCAGCGGCGTCGAGAGCTTCCACACCTTGAAGGCCAGCGTGCCGCTGACGCCGAGGACACGTTTGAGGTGGGTCATCTTGTCGTTGCGAGTGACCATGCCCTGCTTCGCTGCCAGGAAGGCCCAGTCCCCCGGCGGTCGCTGATCGTCTGCCGACGCGAGCTCGGTGAGATTGGGAGAGCTGTCGAGCTCGGTCGCGGTCATCTCGTAGCCGCTCGTCATCAGCGCGGCGGCCTCGAGGTCGTTGAACGAGTCCAGGTCGGTGCGGATCCCGGCCAGCAACGTCTGCACGTCCTTGGCGATGCCGTAGCGGGTGAGCGGACCGCGCCGCTCGGGGGGGCGCGCGTCGTCGGAGGCTTCGTAGGGGTCCTGGCAGTCGACCCAGTCGACCGGATCCACGTCGAGGTCGGCCTTGAGGTGGACGAACATCAACCCGCGCAGCAGCGAGGAGCGGAGGCGGGCCCGGACGTCGTGGTACTGGGCGTCGCGGACGCGCGCCTGCAGGACGGTGTTGGCACGCATGGGCACGCCGAGCAGGCCGACGCTGGGGTTGGGCTGCGAGGCGGACTGGCCGCTGCCGTCGCTCACCAGCAGGACGTTGCAGCCCTGTTCGAGGAGGCCGGCAATTCCCTGGTTGTCGCAGACGCCGCCGTCGACCAGGCGCACGACGCGGTCCGGATAGAGACCGTCGAGCACGAGCGGCTCGAACAGGCCGGGAACGCAGGAGGACGCCGCGACGGCGTGGCCGAGGCGGACCTGCTGGTGCTTGGCCGGCGCCTCCCAGTAGTACATCCGGCGCAGTTGCTCGTTGCCGTCGATCGCGGCCGCGATGGCGGCCGGCGGCTCGCCCATCCACGACGCCGTGAACTGCCAATTGTGCCCGGTGTTGAGGCTGGTGGCGTTGAGCACGAGGATCGGCGCCTTGGCGGCGCGGCGCCAGTTGCTCGACTTCGGCGCGAAGCCGGGCGCCTCGTCACGGGGCACGATACGCAGCTCGTTCAACCAGCGCGGCTTCCCGCCCGCGCCATCGTCGACGCGCGAGAAGATCTCGTTCTCGTACAGCTCGCCAAGGCGGAGGGTGCGCGAGTAGTCGGGCCGGAAGATCATCTTCAGCGTCGTCAGCAGGTCGGCCACGACGCGGGTGCGCAGGTTGCGCTGCACGCCGGCGACGAAGTGCTTTTCGAGCCGGCCCACGATCTCCAGGTAGTCCTCGCGGGTCACCTCGGCGTCCGGCTTGGACGCCAGCAGCTTGCGCACCTCCAGGTAGTAGTGCGCGCCCACGATCGAGCCGCCGGAGACGCAGGAGAGCACCTCGACGTGCCGCAGCAGGTCGAGCTCCGCGAGCTTGGCGAGCACGCCGATGTGGTAGAGCGCGGCGCGGAAGCCGCCGCCGGAGAGGGCGAGCCCGACCTTGCCGAGGAAAGCGCCCCGCACGGCCACCTTGTGGTCGCGGAAGACTTGCTCGAGCGTCCGCCAGGCCTCGTGCTTCTCCAGCTCCGCGGCCGAACGCTCCTTCTCGTGCAGCAGCGCCAGGCGCGCGAGCTGCAGCAGGGTCGACTGCAGCTCCCACTCCGGCACCCGGCTTACGGCCGCGCGACCGCGCTCGAGCCACGCCGCCGCCGCGGGGTACTGGCGCAGGCCGAAGTGCGCCTCGGCGACGGTGGCGTAGAACCACCACTTGCCGCGCAGCCACTCGCCGGCGGCTTGCGCCGCGAACGGCGGCACGCGCGCGATGATGTCTTCCCGGATGGCGGCCGCCTCGGCGCGCCGCTCCGCGGCCGGGGACGAGCCGCCGGCGCTCCGCTTCTCCTCCTCGTCCTCCTGGTCCGCCAGGAGGTCGAGGACGAAGGCGGCGTTGATCGCCGTGTACCCCTGGTCGCCTTCGACGCCGCGCTTGTAGCCACGCAAGTAGTAGTGGAGCGAGCGCTCCAGCTCCTGCCGCTTCGCATAGAGCTCCCACTTGCGCTTGTGGATGGCCCCGGCGATACCCAGCGTCTCCTGGTTGGTGGTGATGGCGAGGTCGTCGGCGCCTTCCAGGATGGCGAGGGCCTGGTCGAGTCGCTCGTCCGCGGGCAGATCGCTGTCCTTGTACGTGCACAGCGCGGATTGCTGCTCGATCTCCAGCAGGAGCCCGCGATTCTCGGGCCGCTTGAGGCTCTGTTTGCCAGCGGCACGGGCGAGGACCCGACGCGCAAGCGTGAAGTCCTGTTCGTTCCTGAGCCGCTTCGCGAGCGCGAGGAGCTTGTCGGGGGCGACGGCCGTCCCCCGCAAGACGTCGCGCGCAAGCTTGCGGTCGGCCTCCGCGCGGTCTTCGGGGCTCATCGTGGTTGCGGTGTCCAGGGTCGCTCCCTCCTTGCCTAGGGGCGGCGGGTCGCCGTCAACGTGTTGTGCTTGCTGCACCTCCATAGATATCAGAACTCGGGATCGAGAGGGAGGGTCTCTTCGTCAGCGCTAGGATTGCCCGCAGCTCACGCCTCACCATTCGCCGAAGGAGGTTGCGTAGATGGACGCCGAACGCTGGCAGCGCGCGCGGGCGCTGTTCGATCAGCTTGCCGACAGCCCGCCGGCGCAGTGGGAGGCGCGGCTCGCCGCTCTGTGCCCGGACGACGACGAGGTGCGGCGCGAGGCGCTCGACTTGCTGCAGGCGGACCTCGCCGCTGCCGGCGCGACCGACGTCGGCGACCGCGCGCGGGCGGCGGTGGCCGACCTCGCGGCGCGCGACGAGGCGGCGTGGAGCGAGAAGCTCGTCGGCGAGCGCGTCGGCCCCTACGCGCTGGTGCGCGAGCTCGGCCGCGGCGGCATGGGCGCGGTGTGGCTCGCCGAGCGCGCCGACGGCGAGTTCGAGCAGCGGGTGGCGGTCAAGCTCATCCGCCCCGGCTGGGACGCCGGCGAGCTGCTCGCCCGCTTCCGCGCCGAGCGGCAGATCCTCGCCGGCCTCACCCACCCCAACATCGCTCACCTGCTCGACGGCGGCGTCACCGCCGACGGCAAGCCGTGGCTGGCCCTCGAGTACGTCGACGGCGTCGACCTGCTCGCCTATTGCGACGGCGAGCGGCTCGACCTGCCGGCGCGGCTGCGCCTCTTCCTCACCGTCTGCGACGCAGTCGCGCACGCCCATGCGCGCCTCGTCGTGCATCGCGATCTCAAGCCCTCGAACCTGTTGGTCACTCGCGACGGCCAGGTGAAGCTCCTCGACTTCGGCATCGCCAAGCTCGTCGATCCGCAGGGGACCGACGTCAGCGCGTTGCGCGTGTTCACGCCCGAGTACGCGGCGCCCGAGCAGGTCAAGGGCGAGCTGGTGACGACGGCGGTGGACGTCTACGCGCTCGGCCTGCTGCTCTACGCGCTGCTCACCGGCCGGCGGCCGTACCGCGCCGAAGGCTCGACGCCGGCGGCGTACGAGCGGGCAATCCTCGACCAGGAGCCGACGCGGCCGAGCCTGGCGGCGACGCGCGAGGAGCCAGAAGGCGGGCCGTCGCTCGATCTCGCGGCGCAACGCCAGCTCACCCCGGAGCGCCTGCGCCGCGAGCTGCGCGGCGACCTCGACGCCATCGTCCTCAAGGCGCTGCGCAAGGAGCCGGCGCAGCGCTACGCCGCCGTCGCCGACCTCGCCGCCGACGTCGAGCGCCACCTCGAGCGCCGGCCGGTGCTGGCGCGGCGCGGCGGCTGGCGTTACCGCGCGCAACGCTTCGTGCGCCGGCACGCCGCGGCGGCCGCGCTCGCGGCGCTGGCGCTGCTCGCGCTCGTCGGCGGCCTCGCGGCGGCGCTCTGGCAAGGAGCCGAGGCGCGCCGGCAGCGCAACGAAGCACGGACGCAGCGCGATCTCGCGCGTGCCGAGTCGGCGAAGTCGACGGAGGTCGTCGGCTTCATGCTCGAGCTGTTCGAGGGCAGCGACCCCGCCGCCATCCAGCGCAACGACGTCACCGCCCGCGACCTGCTGGAGCGCGGCGTCGAGCGCGTGCGCGATCAGTTCGCCGATCAGCCGGCCGTGCGTGCCGAGCTCATGAAATCGATGGCCGACGCCTACAACGGCATCGGCCTGCCCAAGGAGAGCGCGCCGTTGCTGGAGGAGGTCGTCGCGCTGCGCCGCCAGCTGGGCGAGCCGCACGCGCTCGCCGGCGCCCTCGTCGACCAGGCCGGCCTGCTGCGCCAGGGAGGCGACCGCGACGAGGCGCTCGCCCTGCTCGACGAGGCCGACCGGCTGCTCGCGGCCGACGGTCCCGATGCCGCCGCCTCGCGCGAGACGCGCCTGCTGCGCGCCCGTGCTCACCTCGGCCGCGGCGTGGTGCTGCTCAACGACACCGACACGGCGGTGGACGCCGAGAAGGAGCTGCGCGCCGCCGTCGCCATCCAGCGCGAGCTGCTCGGCCCCGCGGATGACCACACCCTCGACACGCAGGTGATGCTCGCGCGCGTCCTTGGCGCGCAGGAGCGCTTCGACGACGCGCTCGCCACCATCGGCGAAGTGGTCGACCGCCTGCGCGCACGTCGGCCGGTGCCCAGCAACGACCTCGCCGAAGCGCTGCAGGCGCGCGGCCGCATCTTCTGGCGGCAGAAGCGCTACCCCGAGTACCTCGACACCTCGCGCGAGGTGCTGGCGCTCGCCGAGAAGGCGCACGGGCCGGGAGCGTTTGGCGTCGTCATCTCGCGCCACAACCTGGCGACGGCGCTCTTCTACGTCGGCCGCTACGCCGAGGCGGTGGGGGAGTCGCGCCAGGCCATCGCCCGGGCGCACGAGCTGCTGCCGCCCACTCACCCGTTCCTGATGGCGGCGCTCAAGCGGCTCGGGGACTCCGAGAGCGCGCAGCAGCACTGGCCGGAGGCGGAGGCCGCATTCGGCGAAGCGCTCGAGGCGCGCCGGGTGGTCGAGGCGGCGAAGCCCGGTAGTGCGGCGGAAGAAATCGCGGAGTTCGAGGCACGCTTGGCGGCGGTGCGCGCACGCACCATCCCGGAATCAGTGGCGAAGACGATGGCGGGCGGCCCGCCTAGCAAGCCGCGCGACGCCGCGTAGCCCACGCCGCGGGCAAAGCCCGCTGCCGCCCCCCTCCCGACCCCCGCCCCTGGGTTGGCTCCACCCCTGTCCCCCGTCCCCCTGCCCCTCAAGGGGCAGGGGCGCCCCGCCCGGCCCCTCGTTCCGGATGGGCCCCAGCGTGTCGGTCAGACGGCGGTAAGCGCCTCGGCCACGCGAAGCCGCGTGGCGCGCGCGATGGGCACCACGGCGGCGAGCGCCAGTACCACCAGCATCAGCGCCACCGTGCCGGCGAAGGCCGCCGGCACCAAGGCCAACTCGACGTCAATGGGGTCGACGGCGCCGGGCGGCGGCGGCATCTGCAGGTGCGAGGCGTTGATGCCGAGCGTCGCTCCCCAGCCGAGGAGGCAGCCGAGCGCGCCGCCGAGGAGGCCGAGCCAGAGCGCCTCGAGCAGCACGATGGCGGCGATCTGCGCGCGGCTGGTGCCGATAGCGCGCAGCGTGCCGAGCTCGCGCGTGCGTTCGAGCACCGCCATGAGCAGCGTGTTCGAAGCGGAGAGCACTACGAGCACCAGGATCACCGTGCCGAGGAACCAGAAGATCCCCAGGTAGAGGTTCTTCACCTGGTCGTAGAAGGGCGCCCGCGCCTGCCAGTCGACGACGGCGAGCGGTGGCTGGTGCGCGGAGATGGCGCGA
>DATNCU010000664.1:0-3149 GCA_035607145.1 Thermoanaerobaculia bacterium | reverse complement strand
GGCACTCCGGTGAGCGCCCAGAGTCGCGGGTACATCGAGATCCTGGTGAAGCCGGGGATGGTGTTGAGCTCGTTGACGTAGGGCCGCTCGCCCTCGAGCAGGAAGTCGACGCGCGCCATGCCCCAGCCGCCGATGGCGGCGAAGGCGTCGATGGCTTGCTGGCGGATGCGTTCTTCGACGAAGCCTTCGAGGTCGGCGGGGGCGATGAGCTGGGCGGCGTCGGTGAGGTATTTGTCGGCGTAGTCGTAGAACTCGGCGCCGGGAACGATCTCGCCGACGCGCGAGGCTTCGAGGTCGTGGAGGCCGAGCACGGCGACCTCGAGCTCGCGGCCGGTGACGCCGCGCTCGACGAGGACCTGGTCGTCGAAGCGCAGAGCGAGACGCACGGCCGCTTCCAGCGCGTCGGCGGTCTTGACCTTCTGCACGCCGACGCTGCTGCCGCCGACGCTGGGCTTGACGAAGAGCGGCAGCGGCAGCTCGGCGCAGCTCTGCAGGAACGCCTGCGGGTCCGCCTCGAAGCGCGGCCGCGACGTGGCGCGGAACTCCACCACCGGCACGCCCGCTGCGGCGAGCAGCCGCTTGGCTTGCAGCTTGTCCATCGCGACGGCGCTCGGCAGCACGCCGCAGCCGACGTAGGGCAGGCCGAGCATCTCGCAGAGGCCCTGCAGCGTGCCATCCTCGCCCCAGGTGCCGTGGACGAGCGGGAACACCACGTCGACGCGCGCCTCCAGCAGGTGATGCAGCGACGGCGCGATGGCTCCGCCCGGCGCCGGCAGCGCGCTGAGCTTGCCGTCGAGCGCCGGTTGCGACTCCGCCGGCGACAGCCAGCAGCCGTCGGGCGCGATGCCGAGCGGCACCACCTCGTGCCCCGCCTCGTGCAGCCCGACCGCCACCGAGCGCGCCGAGTTGATCGACACCTCATGCTCGACGCTGCGTCCACCGAAGACCAGACCGACCCGCTTGCCCATCACGCTCCTCCTGCTGACCAAGTCCGCCGACTGCGTCGAGTCCGACGGCGAGCAAAGGCTACGCCAGAAGCTAGGCGCCGCTGCGGCGCGGCGATGGCAGGATGCGGGAGATCAGCGCGTGATGCGCACCGCGCACCCTACCCCACCCTCCACACCACGCCGGTAGGGTGCGCGCTGCGCACCGTCGCTTCCGCCGCTCACCGCAAGTCCGCGATCTGCACCGACTGGATCTCCGGCAGCGACGCGATGTGGGCCATCACGTCCGGTGCCGGGTGCTGGTCGAGGCGCAGCACTGCCATCGCGTCGCCGCCGTCGGCCACGCGCGCGAGGTGGATCTCGGCGATGTTGACGCCGGCGTCGCCGAGGATGGTGCCCAGCCGCCCCACCACGCCGGGCACGTCGCGGTTCGAGAGCACCATCAGCTGCCCCTCGGGCCGGAACTCGAGCTGGAAGCCGCGGAAGCGCACGACGCGCGCGTCGCGCTCGCCGAAGAGGGCGCCGGCGAGGTCGACCTCGCCGCCTTCCCCAGCGAGGCTGACGCCGACGAGGTGCGGGTAGTCGGCGGGCTCGGGGCGTACAGCGCGCACCACCTCGATGCCGCGCGCGGCGGCGAGCTTCTCGGCGTTGACGTAGTTGACCGCCTCGCCGAGGAAGCAGGTGAGGGCGCCCTTGACGGCCGCGACGGTGATCGGCACCGCCAGCGACTCTTCGATTCCCCAGAGGTCGACGCGCAGGCGGTTGACGCTGCCGCCGAGCAGGCAGCCGGCTAGGCGGCCGAGCTGCTCGCCGAGGCGCAGAAATGGCTCGCTGCGCGCGCCGGCGGAGCGGAACGGCAGGTTGACCGCCGAGATCGCCAGCGAACCGTCGAGGGCGGCGAGCACCATGCGGCTGGTCTCGAGCGCGATGCGCTCCTGGGCTTCCACGGTCTGGGCGCCGATGTGCGGCGTCGATACCACGCGCGGGTGCGTGGCGAGCTTCCAGTCGGTGGGCGGCTCGTCGGCGAAGACGTCGATGGCGGCGCCGCCGATCTTGTTCGCTTCGAGCGCGGCGAGTAGCGCCGCCTCATCGACGACGCCGCCGCGCGCGCAGTTGACGAGCAACGCGCCGGGCTTCATGTGCGCGAGCTCCGAGGCGCCGAGGAGGTTGCGGGTCTCGTCGGTCAGCGGGATGTGCAAAGTGACGACGTCGGCCCAGGCGAGCAACTCGGGCAGCGACATCAGCGGCGTGTCGAGGTTGCGCGCAACGGCGCGATCGAGGTGCGGGTCGTACGCGGCTATCTCCATCTCGAACGAACGGGCGCGCGCCGCCACGCCCTGGCCGATGCGGCCGAAGCCGATGACGCCGAGGCGTTTGCCCTGCAGCTCGAAGCCGGTGAAGCTCTTGCGGTCCCAGTCCTGGCGCTTCATGGCGCCGTCGGCGGCGGGCACCTTGCGCGCGAGGGCGAGCAGCAGCGCGAAGGTGTGCTCGGTGGCCGAGATCAGGTTGGCGGTCGGCGCGTTGACGACGAGCACGCCGAGCTCGGTGGCCGCCGTGACGTCGACGTTGTCGACGCCGATGCCGGCGCGGCCGACGACCTTGAGACGCTTGCCGGCGCGCAGGAGGTCGGCGGTGACCTTGGTGCTGCTGCGCACGACGAGGGCGTCGTAATCGCCGAGCAGCTCCTTCAGGCGCGGGCGCTCGGCGGCGGTGAGCTCGTGGACTTCAGCGCCCGAGGCTTGCAGGGCCTCGAGGCCGGAAGGGTCAAGGGAATCGGCGATGAGGATCTTGTGGGGGGCCATGGCGCGCGGGAGGATATCTCAGGCTTGCCGCAAAGCGGCAATCGGCGGTGCGATTGTTTGCCGCGGGGCGGCAGCGCTACGCGAGCAACTCGTCGAGCGCGGTCAGGAGCGCTTCGAGGTCGCTCGGCTGCACCTCGCCCATGTGGCCGATGCGGAAGGTCGTGGGCTTCCAGTCGCCGTAGCCGCTCGAGATCGTGAAGCCGCGCGGGGCGAGGGATTTGATGATCTCGGGCGCGGAGCGCGCGGGAGGAGCCGTTACCGTCGTGACAGTGGGCGAGCGGTGTGCGGCGTCGGCTGGCAGTTGCAGACCGCGGTTCGCGGCCCACTCGACGGTGCGCCGCTGTAGGGCGGCGTGGCGAGACCAGCGCGCCTCGATGCCTTCGGCGAGCACGCCTTCGAGCTG
>DATNCU010000663.1:0-2066 GCA_035607145.1 Thermoanaerobaculia bacterium | reverse complement strand
CGCCGTCGGGTTCGCGGCGCTCACCGGCGCTTTGATCGACGGCGCCATCTGGGCGAGCCAGCGCAGCGATCTCGACTGGCAGCGCGACCCCACCATCCTGCTCACCATCGCCACCTGGGCGCTCTACGGCATGGCGCTGCTGCTGCGGCGGCTGCGCCGCTGGCAGGGGCGGCAGACCGCCGTGGCGAGCCTCGCCGGGCTGGGTGTCATCGTCGCTTCGCTGGTGGCGGTGCACACGCTGGTGGTCGGCTTCCACCGCTCGTTCTGATGGCGCTCCCGGACGATCCCGTCGCTCCGCCGGCGCCGCAGCGCGAGAGTGCTGCCGGTCCCAGGCTGCTGGCGGTGGGGATCGATCACCGCTCGGCGCCGCTGGAGCTGCGCGAGCGAGTTGCGCTGTCGCCCGAGCAGACCGAAGGGCTGCTGCTGCGGTTGATGGCCCGGCCCGAGGTGGCGGAAGCGTACGTGCTGTCGACCTGCAACCGCACCGAGGTGTACCTCCACCCGCATCCCGTTGCCCCCGGCAGCAAGCAGGAGGGCGCCTTCCGCGCCGCGCTCGAGCTCGCCTTCGCGGCGCGCGCGCCCGAGGTGGAGCGCGACGGCCGCTTCTGGGTGTTGCACGACGGCGAGGCGGCGCGGCACCTGCTCGCAGTGGCGGCGGGCCTCGAGTCGATGGTGCTCGGCGAGCCCGAGATCCTCGGCCAGGTGCGGCGCGCGGGTGAGCTGGCCGAAGCGGTGGGGAGCGCCGGCACGGTGGTGAAGCGCCTGTTGCGCTTCGCAGTGGCCGCCGGGCGGCGCGCGCGCAGCGAGACCGAGATCGGCGAGGGCGCGGTGTCGCTCGGCTACGCGGTGGTGGAGCTCGCGCGCCACATCTTCGTCGGCGTCGAGGCGCGCTCCTGTCTGGTGCTCGGCGGCGGCGAAACGGCGTCGATGGCGGCACGGGCGCTGGTCGAGAAGGGGGTGCGCGACCTGCGCTTCGCCGTGCGCGGCACGCATCGCCATGCGACCCTGCTCGAGACCTTCCCCGGCGCCACGGTGACGCCGTTCCAGGACCGCTACGCCACCATCTCCGACTGCGACGTGCTGGTCGCCTCGACCTCGTCGGACGAGGCGGTGGTCGAGGCCGAAGAGCTTCGCCACGTGATGCGCCAGCGGCGCACACGGCCGCTGCTCGTCGTCGACCTCGGCGTGCCGCGCAACGTGGCGCCGCAGGTGGCGCGGCTGGAAAACGTCTTCCTGCACGACCTCGACTCGCTGCAGCACCTGGTGGCGCGCAACCTCGAGCGCCGGCGCACGCAGACGCCGCTGGTGGAGACGATCGTCGGCGAGGAGCTACGCCACTTCGGCGCCTGGTACCAGGGGCTCGGCGCCGAGCCGCTGATCGCCGAGCTGCAGCGGCGCGCCGAGCGCCTCCGCCGCGAGGAGGTGGACGCCGTGCGCGGCCGCTTCCCCGCCGAGGCGCAGGAAGAGCTCGACCGCCTGACGCGCTCGTTGGTGCGCAAGATCCTGCACCACCCGTCGACGCGCCTGCGCTCGGTCGGTTCCACCGCAGCGGGCGGCGCCGAGCGCGACCTCGCCCACCTCGAGCTGGCGCGCGACCTCTTCCAGCTGGGCGAGGACGAGGAGTGACGGCGGCAGGTGGAGCGGAGCGGCGGCTGCGTCTCGGCACGCGCAGCAGCCCGCTGGCGCTCGCGCAGTCGCGGCTGGTAGCAGCGGCGCTGGAGGCGACGCACGCGGGTCTGGTGGTCGAGCTGGTGCCGATGTCGACGCGCGGCGATCGGTTGGCAGGTGACCTCACCAAGGTCGGCGGCAAGGGCCTGTTCACCGCCGAGCTGGAGGCGGGGCTGCTCGACGGCACGCTCGACCTCGCGGTGCACAGCCTCAAGGACCTGCCGGTGACGCTGCCGCCCGGGCTCGCGATCGCCGCGCATCCGCCGCGCGAGGACCCTCGCGACGCGCTGCTCTCGACGCACGCCGCGACGCTCGACCAGCTTCCGCGCTCGGCGCGGGTCCTCACCGGCTCGCTGCGCCGTCGAGCGCAGCTCCTGCGCTGGCGCCCGGACCTGGTC
>DATNCU010000633.1:0-4796 GCA_035607145.1 Thermoanaerobaculia bacterium | reverse complement strand
GGCTCGTCGTCGCCGCCCTCGCCGCCGCGGCCGACCCCGCCCGCCGCGCCGCGGCGCTCGATCCCATCCAAGCCCTGCGCGAGGAGTGAGGCGATGCGGCGCCGAGCAGCGGATGGCTCGCGCGATCGCGGCGCCACCGCGCGCGCTCTCGGCGCGCTCGGCCGCGAGCCGCGCGAGGCGGTGCGCCTGCTGCTGCGCCGCCCGCAGTGGGCGCTGCTCGCGGCGCTGACGCTCGCCGTCGGCATGGCGGCGTTGGCCGCCGCAGTGGCGGTGGGCGAGGCGCTCTTCCTGACCGCCATGCCGGGGATCGCGCGGCCGCAGGAGCTGGTGCGTGTGGCGCTGCCGGACGGCAGCTCGTATCCCGAGCTGCGCGGGCTCGCGCGCGACGCGCGGACGCTGCGCGACGTGGCGGGTTTCGCGGACCTGCTGGCGACCGTGCGGACGGAAGCCGGCGGCGAGCGGTTGCTCGCCCTGCTCGCTTCGGAGCGCTACTTCGACGTGCTGGGCGTGCGCATGGAGCGTGGCCGTGGCTGGAGCGACGCCGAGGCGGCGGCCGCAGCGAGCGTCGCGGTCGTCGGCCACGACTACTGGCAGCGACGGCTGGGCGGCGACCCGCACGTGCTCGGACGGGTGCTGCGCGTGCAGGGCGTGCCGTTCACCGTCGTCGGCGTCGCGCCGCCCGGCTTCGTCGGCACCTTCCGCGGCTTCGGCTTCGACCTCTGGCTGCCGCTCTCGTGCGCGCCGCGGGTGGCGCCGGTGCTCGACCTCGCGGATCCGGCGCTGCGCCGCTTCGAGGTGATAGCGCGCCTCGCTCCCGGAACGTCGCGCGCGGCGGCGGGCGCCGAGCTGCGGACGCTCGTCGGCCGGCTGCGTCCGCAGGAGACGCGACGGGCAGAGGCGCTGCCGCTCACCGGCTTCGACGAAGAGGTGCGGCAGCCGGCGCTGGCGCTCGTCGCGGTGCTCGTCGTCCTCGCCGCGCTGGTGCTGACGATCACCGTCGCCAACGTCGCCGGCGTGCTGCTGGCGCGGACGCTGGTGCGCCGCCGCGAGCTCGCCGTGCGCGCCGCGCTCGGCGCCTCGCGCGGCCAGCTCGTCCGCCTGCTGTTCTGGGAGGCGTCGCTGGTCGCCGCCGGCGGTGCCGTGCTCGGCGGCCTCGCCGCCGGCGCGCTCGGCCGCGCGCTCCTCGCCGCCCTGCCACCGTTGCCGGTGCGCATCACGCTCGACCTCTCGCCGGGCCCGCGCGCCTACGCCGCTCTCGCCGCCGCGGCGGCCGCCTCGGCGCTCCTCCTCGCCGCGGTTGCGGCGCGGGGAGCGGGCCGCTCGCCGGCGACAGCGCTGCGGGTGGCGCGGGGCGGCGGTCGCGGGCAACGTCTGCGCTCGGCGCTGGTGGTCGGGCAGGTAGCGGCCGCCAGCGCGCTGCTGCTGCTCGCCGGCTCCTTTCTCCTGCCGCTGCGCCGCACCGCCCGCGCCGACGCGTTGGACGCGGTCCTCGTGGCGCCGATGCTCGACCTCACGAGCCCGGGCACTCCGAGCGCTGATGGGCTCGACGCGGCCGCGAGCGCCGCGATGTTGCGCGACGTCGAAACGCGAGTGGCGGCGCTGCCAGGCGTCGCCGCGGCGGCGATCGCGACGCGGGCGCCGCTGCCCGGCGGCCAGCGCGTCGAGGTCTTCCCGCGCGCCGACGTCGAGCGCGGCGAGCAGGGGCTGCCGGTGACGGTGACGGCGGTCAGCGAGAGCTACTTTCCGACCCTCGGCATCGCCTGGCGCCAAGGGCGATGGGCGAGCGAGCGCGCCGACGGACCGCCCGGACCTCCGGAGGCGGTGATCGACGCCGGGCTCGCCGCACGGCTGTGGCCGGGGCAGCCGCCGCTCGGCCGCCGCCTGCGGGTCGGCGACGACGTGCTCGCCGTCGTCGGCGTCGTCGCGAGCTTGCCCGGCCCGACCGGCGAGGAGCGGCCGACCGTCTATCGGCCACTGCTGCGCGATCCGCCGCAGCGCTTTGCGCTGCTGGTGCGCGGCAGCGATGGCCGTGCCGCTGACGTGGCGCTGCGGGTGCGCGACGCCCTCGACCGCGTGCCCGGGCTCGGCCCCGTCGACCTGCTGCCGCTTCGCGAGCTGCGCCACGTCGGGCTGCTGCCGCAGCGGCTCGCCGCGGCGGCCGGCTCGCTGCTCGGCGCCACCGGTCTCGTGGTCGCGGCGGTCGGCCTCTACGCCCTGCTCGCGCTGCTCATCGCCCAGGGCCGGCGCGACCTCGCCGTGCGCGCTGCCCTCGGCGCGCGGCCGCGGGCGCTGCTCGGCACGGTGCTCGGCCGCGCGCTCGCGCTGGTTGCTCTCGGCTACGCCATCGGCTCGGCACTGGTGCTCGCGGCCGGCCGGGCGCTGCCCGACGCGACGGGCGCGGGAATGGCAACGACGCTCCTCGCCGTTGGTGCCGTCCTGCTCGTCACCGCCGCGGCGGCGGGCGCGCTCCCCGCGCTGCGCGCCGGCCGCGTCGACCCTGCCCTGGCCTTGCGCGAGGACTAACCGGAGACGATAGCCTCATGCCCCAAGAGAACGCCGCGATGACCGCCACCACTTCCACGCCGCCGGCCGAGGGCGGCCCCCTCTTCTCCCTCCGCAAGGTGGAGAAGTCCTACCAGACCGGGCCGACGCGCACCTGGGTGCTGCGCCAGATCGACTTCGACGTCGCGCCCGGCGACTTCGTCACCCTGATGGGCCCGTCGGGTGCCGGCAAGACGACGCTGCTGTCGATCCTCGGCATGCTCGACGGCGAGTTCGCCGGCGAGTACTGGTTCGCCGGCGAGCCGGTGCACGAGCTCAAGCCGCGGGCGCGGCAGGAGCTGCACAAGAAGCACATCGGCTTCGTCTTCCAGCACTACCACCTGCTCGACGACCTGACGGTGTACGAGAACCTCGAGCTGCCGCTCTCCTACCGCGACGTGCCGCGCAAGGAGCGCCAGGGCAAGGTGGCCGAGGCGCTCGACCGCTTCGGCATCGTCGCCAAGAAGGACCTCTACCCCAACCAGCTCTCCGGCGGCCAGCAGCAGCTCGTGGCGGTGGCGCGGGCAGTGATCGCCGAGCCCAAGATGATCCTCGCCGACGAGCCCACCGGCAGCCTGCACAGCAGCCAGGGGACGATGATCATGGAGCTGCTCTCGAAGCTCAACGCCGAGGGCGTCACCATCGTGCAGGTGACCCACGACGACCGCGTCGCCGGTTACGGCCGCCGCACCGTGCTGCTCAAGGACGGCTGGATCGTCGACAGCCTCTGACGAGAGGTGGTGGCGATGAACGCCATCTGGCAGCTGCGCGAAGAGTGAGCGAAGGCAGGCGGCATGCGCACTCTCGTTCGCAGCCTTCTCTCGACCCCGCGGCTGACGCTGCCGGCGCTCGCCTGCATCGTCCTCGGCGTCGGGGCGGCGCAGCTCGTCGCCGCCCTCGCCTACACGGTGCTCTACCGATCGCCGGCCCTGCCGCACGCCGAGCGGCTGGTGCGGGTGTGGCTCCACGCCGGTACGGCGCGCATCGAGCAGGGAGGGATCTCCTATCTCGAGTACCGGGACCTGCTCGGGTTGCCGAGCTTCGATCGCGTGGAGGCGGCGGCGCGCACGCGAATCGCCGTGCGCACGGCGGCCGGCAGCGAGCGGCTGCGTGCCGAGGCGGTGTCGAGCGGGTACTTCGAGCTGGTGGGCGTGCGGCCCGCCCTCGGCCGCGCGTTCACGCCGGCCGAGCATCGCGCCGGCGCGGCGGTGGCGCTCATCGGTCACGCGCTCTGGCAGCGGCGGTTCGGCGGCGATCCGGGAGTGGTCGGCCGGCGGCTCGTCGTGCGCGGGCGCGGCCCTGCCGCTCCGGAGGTGCCGTACACGATCGTCGGCGTCCTGCCGCCGCGTTTCGTCGGCTCCGTCGACCCCGACGTCTCGGAGCTCTGGGTGCCCCTGGCGGCGAGCCCGCTGCGCGCCATGTTCCTCGACCGCGAGGCGCGCAACGTCTGGGTGCTGGCGCGCCTGGCCGCGGGGCGTTCGCCGGCCGAGGCACGAGCCGCGGCGCAGGCGGAGCTGGCGGCGCTGGGCAGACGGCTCGCCGCGGCGCAGCCGGCGGTCTACGCCGGTCATCGTTGGAGCGTCGAGCGCTTCGGCGAGAGCTGGCGTGAGCCGCTGCGCCCTGGCCTGTTGACGCTGCTCGGCGCCGCGGCGCTGCTGCTGCTCATTGCCTGCGCCAACGTCGCGCACCTGTTGCTGGCGCGCCTCGCGCGGCGCGAGAACGAGCTGGCGTTGCGGCTGGCGATCGGCGCCTCGCGGGGCTCGCTGCTGCGGCGTCTCGCGCTCGAGGCGCTCGTCCTCGCCATCGCCGGTGGCGCACTCGGTACGCTGCTCGCGCAGGTCGCGGTGCGGCGGCTCGCTGGCGACGCGGCGCTGGAGCTGCCGAGTTACGTGCCCTTCGGCCTCGACGCACGCCTGTTGCTGCTCTCGCTCGTGATGGTGCTCGCGACGGCGTTGCTCTTCGGCGTGCTGCCGGCGGCGGTCGGCGCCGCCGTCGACCCACGACGCTGGCGGGCCGGCAGAGGTCTCACGCTCGCCGCGCGCCATCGCCGCCTCGACCGCCTGCTGGTGACGAGCGAGTTCGCCGTCACCCTCGTCCTCGTCGTCGTCGGCGGGCTGCTCCTGCGCAGCTACCTCGCGCTCGCCAGCGGCGACGTCGGCTTCCGTACCGATCACCTGCTGCGCCTGGCGATCACCCTCGATCCCGTCGAACATCCCGACGCGCCGAGCGTGCTCGCCTTCGCCGAGCGGGCGCGC
>DATNCU010000629.1:0-4463 GCA_035607145.1 Thermoanaerobaculia bacterium | reverse complement strand
TACCAGTGCGGCGCCGTCGGGTAGCCGGGGTCCAGGCGCTGCGCCCGGTGGAAGCCCTCCTCGGCCTCGCGCCAGTTCCAGTCGTAGAGGAAGCGCGCGTAGGCGAGGGTGGTGTGGGCCTCGGCGAGATCGGCGTCGAGCCGCAGCGCCTCGCGTGCCTTGGCGATGGCGCGTGGGAAGGCATCGCGCGGCGGCGTGTTGCCGTAGAGCGGCAGCAGCACCCAGCAGTCGGCGATGCCGGCGTGGGCGGCGGCGAAGGCGGGGTCGCGGGCGAGGGCGCCCTCGAAGTGGGTCATCGCCTTTTTCAGGTCGGCCTCGGTGCGGCGGTTCCAGAAGTAACGGCCGCGCACGTACTCCTGGTAGGCCTCGGCGTCGGCGGTGCCGCGGTTGCCCGGCCGGTGCGGCCGCCGGCCGGAGAGCTCGAGCGACAGCGCGTCGGCGACCTGCTCGGAGGTGGTGTCCTGCACCGCGAAGGGGTCGGTGTAGACGGTCTCGAAGCTCCGCGCCCAGAGCGGGCGGCCGTCCTCGACGCGCAGCAGGCGAAGAGACACGCGCAGGCGGTCGCCGGAGCGCTGCAGCGAGCCGTCCATCACCGCGTCGACGCCGAGACGGCGGCCGATGCCGAGGGCGTCGCGCGGCGCCTCGCGCAGCTCCTGCACGGCGCTGGTGGGGCGCACCACCAGCGGCTCGAGCTCGGAGAGGCGGGTGATGAGGGCGTCGGCCATGGCGAGGCCGAGTACGTCGCCGTCGCCGGTCGGGGTGAGGGAGAGGAACGGCAGCACGGCGAGCGAGCCGACGTGGAGGGTGCCGGGCGCTGGCGGCTCCTCCGGGTGCCAGCGGGCGGCGATGGCGAGCACGGCGGCGAGCACCAGCACGGCGGCGAGTGCGGCGAGGAGGAGGGGCCTGCGGCGTGAGGGCTGCGGCGGGGCCGAAGCCCGGCGCTCGGGGCCGATCCAGGCGCTCTGGGCCGCCCTCATCTCGCCACTACCGGTAACTGCAGTGACTGCAGTCACCTGGGTGGCGGCGCTGTCAAATGCTGGCGGGCCGACTCCATCCGCTGCCGTCGCGGCTGCTGACGTGGCCGCGACGCCGTCAGGGAGGGGGTGCTCGCCCGACAGCCGCTCCACCGGCATCGCGAACCGGTAGCCCCGTCGCGGCACGGTGAGGATGTAGGTGCGCCCGTCGTCTCCCTCCGCCAGCACCTTGCGCAGGGTGTAGACGTTCTGCGACAGCACCGACTCCTCGACGAAGCGGTCGCGCCAGACGAGCGCCAGCAGCTCGTCCTTGGGCACCACGGCGCCCTCGGCCTCGACGAGAACGCGCAGCGTATCGAAGGCTTTAGGCGTCAGCGGCACCGCCTCGGCGCCGCGGCGCAGCTCCTGCCGCTGCAAGTCGAGCTGGAAGGGTCCGAAGGCGTAGCCGGCGGTCAAAGGCGAAGCGGCGGAACCCTTCATCGGAATTTGAGGGCGTTTTGAGGAGCCATTGAGGACTCGGTCGGCGGCCGCCGCCTACGCTGCTCCGTAGCTCCCATGCATCGTCCACCGCAGGTCGGGGTCACGAGTCTAGCAGCCAGCTCCCCGGCCGCCGTGGGCACCAAAAGCCGAACGGAGGTTCCTGTGTTCCAGCTCTCCCAGGTCCGCGAACGGATGGCCTTCCCGGTCCCCTTCTACCCGGTTTCGTCGCAGCTCGAGCGCACGCCAGCCGGCGAACGGCTACGCGCCGACGCCCTCGCCGTCAACTCCGGGGCCGAGCTCGACGGGCAGCTGCTCGACGGCGTGGCCGCCGGCGACGCCGACGCCCTCGCGATGATCTTCGACCGCCACGGTGCCGCCGTGCTCGGCGTCCTCACCCGCATGCTCGGCCGCGCCGGCGAGGCCGACGAGGTGCTGCAGGAGGTCTTCCTCTGGCTGTGGAAGCACCCCCGCCGCTACGACCCCAGCCGCTCCAGCCTGCGCGGCTGGCTGCTGGTGATCGCCCGCTCGCGAGCGCTCGACGTGCTGCGCGCCGACCGCTCCCGCCGCGTGCGCGAGGAAGGCGTCGAACGCGACCGCCCCACCGTGCACGAGCCGGTGCCGCTCGCCGACCTCGAGCGGCGCGAGGCCGAGCGCCGACTGCAGGCGGCCATGGTCACCCTCCCCGACGAGCAGCGCCGCTGCATCGAGCTCGCCTTCTTCGCCGGCCTCTCCCACAGCCAGATCGCGGCCCGCCTGCAGCAGCCGCTGGGCACCGTCAAGTCTCGGATCCAGCTCGGAATGGCGAAGCTGAGGGCGGCGCTGACCTGCTTCGCGCCGGCGACGGGAGCGGCCTAACCCCCGAGCGCCCGCGGCTTTCTTTTGCCGCCGAGTGGAACCCTTCTCGGCCTCGTCGCGTAGTCGGAGGCAGAGGAGGTGTGCCCATGCTCGAGTTGTTCGCGGCCGTGATGGTCTTCGGCGTCGTGCTGGTGGTGCTCGCGCTGGTGGCCGGGATCGTCAAGCTGATCGTGAAGGTGGCGCTGATCCCGGTCGCGCTGGCGCTGGTGGCGGTCAAGGTGGCGGTGGTCGTCGTGCTGGCGATCGCCGGGGTGGTCGTCTTCGCCGCGGTGGGGATTCCGCTGCTCATCGTGGCGGCGGTGTTGGCCCTCCCGGTGCTGATCCTTGGCGGGCTGGTCGCGGCGGTTCGCCTGGTGCTCTGAGCACGGCTCGATCTGCCCAGATCCTTGCGGGTCGGCCGAATGCGCTTGCATTTTGCCATCGTTGCAGTCAAACTGCGGTCATGAGCGTTCAGATCACCATCCGCAACGTGCCCGATGAGGTGCGAGACGAGCTCGCGTCCCGTGCGGCTGCGCAGGGCAGGTCGATGCAGGAATTCTTGCGCGGAGAGCTCGAGCGCCTTGCCGCGCGCCCCTCCATGGAGACCGTCCTGAAGCGGATCCGTGAGCGCGTAGACACCGCGGGCACCAGAGTTTCGGCTGAGGAGATCCTCGCCCACCTCGACGCTGACCGCCGGTGAACATCATCGTCGACGCCTCGTTACCGGTGGCCGCGGTCGCCGACGCGGGGCCAGATGGTCGGTGGGCCACCGCCGTTTTGAGCCAAAGCGGTCTCGCGGCACCACACATGATGCCGGCGGAAGTCACGAACGTGCTCCGCCGTCTCGAGGTCGCCGGGCGTATGAGCCGACTCGAAGCCGGCTTGGGCGCGCAGGACGTCCTGCTTGTCGACATCGAGCTCCTGCCCTTCGCTCCCTTCGCCCCGCGGGTTTGGGAGCTGCGCATGAACCTGACGAGCTACGACGCTTGGTACGTCGCCGTCGCCGAGACGTTCGACGTTCCGCTGGCGACTCTCGATCGCCGTCTCGCCGCCTCACCCGGGCCGCGCTGCCGCTTCCTGCTGCCGCCAGGTTGACGGCTGCCATCGCCCGTCATCGTCGCGACGCCGACGCATCATCCCCCACCGCCAGCTGGACCATGTCCCGC
This sequence comes from Thermoanaerobaculia bacterium, assembly GCA_035607145.1. GTDB lineage: Bacteria > Acidobacteriota > Thermoanaerobaculia > Multivoradales > JAIOJS01 > DASYQD01. The sequence goes on along the minus strand of DATNCU010000629.1, from coordinate 1,009 downwards.
AGCAGGCCGCCGATGCCGACGAGCGGCAGGACGTGGCGCACGGTGGTGCGGGCGAGGGCTGCCGCCGGTGATACCGGGCTGTGGGCCGAGTCCGGGTCTTCGACGATGGTGAGACCCCCGCGCCGCGTCACCGCCTCCACTCCGGCGGCGCCGTCTTCGGACGAGCCGGTGAGGAGAACGGCCACGAGGCGGCGCCGGTAGGCGTCGGCTGCGGATTCGAAGAGGACGTCGATCGACGGCCGCGCCCACGAGACCGGTCCCTCCACCGACAGCGTGAGCCAGCCGGGCTCGACGAGCAGGTGGTAGCCGGCCGGCCCCAGGTAGACCGTCCCAGGTTCGATGCGCTCGCGGTCGCGTGGCTCGCGCACGGGCAGCGGTGAGACGGAGCCCAGCAGCTGCGCCAGCGGCGAGTCGGCGTCGGGCCGGCGGTGCTGGACGATGGCGACCGCCGCCGGGAAGGCGGGCGGCAGCTCCGCCAGCACTTGGCGCAGCGCCGCCACGCCGCCGAGCGAAGCGCCGATCACCACCAAGTCGTAGTCGGCGCGCTTGGGAGCGCGCGCCCTCATCGCACGCGGCGGTAGAGCCCGAGGCTCTCGACCAGCGGCTCGTAGCGGTCGACGAACGGCGTGTAGCGCATCGACTCCTTGATGCCGAGCGCCAGGATGCCGAAGTTGACCAGGCTGTCGTAGAACAGCCGGTGCACGCGCTCGCGCAGCGGCTCGGAGAAATAGATGAGCACGTTGCGGCAGAGGATGAGCTGGAACTCGTTGAACGAGCTGTCGGAGACGAGGTTGTGCTGCGAGAAGACGAGGTGGCGGCGCAGCTCGTCGCGCAGGATGGCGCTCTGATGGTCGGCGATGTAGTAGGAGGAGAAGTCGCCCTTGCCCCCCGCGCGGTGGTAGGCCGCCGTGTGTTCCTGCATGTCCCGCAGGGCGAAGACGCCGCGCCGCGCCCGCTGCAGCAGGTCGTCGGAGAGGTCGGTGGCGTAGATGCGGCAGCGCTCGAGCAG
>DATNCU010000609.1:0-3569 GCA_035607145.1 Thermoanaerobaculia bacterium | reverse complement strand
AGTCGAACACCTTTGTCCGCCAGCAGGCGGACCTCGCGCACTTCCGGGCCACCCAGCTTCTCTACGGGGATGAGATCCTCCCCCGGCTCCGCGGCACTCGGGCCGAGGTGGGCGGGTTCCTCGACGTCCTCGGCCCCGCGGGGGTCGAGGTGATCCCGACCGTCGCGGCGAACGCCGTGTCGTCGGGGCCAGTGACGCGCGCGGCCTTCGACCACGTGAAGGACGCCATCCTCGAGCGGCTCGCCGCGGCAGGCCGCCTCGACGGCGTGCTCCTCGCCCTCCACGGCGCGATGGTGCTGGAGGACGCGCCCGACGGCGAGGGCGAGCTCCTCGCCGCGCCGCACCGCGCCCGCGCGGTCGCCCGTCAACGTCCGCTCTCGCCGCCGCGTTGCGCCGCCAGCTCGAGCTTGGCGATCAACGCGAGGTGCACCTCGTCAGGTCCGTCGGCGATACGTAGCGCGCGCGCTTGCGCGAAGAAGCCGGTGAGCGGCAGGTCTTTCGACACGCCGGCGCCGCCGTGGAGCTGGATGGCGTCGTCGACCACCCGCTGCAGCACCCGCGGCGCCACCACCTTGATCGCCGAGATCTCCGCCATCGCGCCGTGCGGCCCGACGCGGTCGAGCTTCCACGCCGCGTAGTGCGTCAACAACCGCGCCTGGTCGATGGCGATGCGCGCCTCGGCCAGTCGCTCGCGGTTGCCGCCGAGGTCGAGCAGCGGCTTGCCGAACGCGGTCCGCGAAGTGCCGCGCTCGACCATCAGCGAAAGCGTCGCCTCGGCGGCGCCGATGCAGCGCATGCAGTGGTGGATGCGTCCCGGCCCGAGCCGGCCCTGCGCGATCTCGAAGCCCATGCCGAGGCCGGCGATGACGTTGGCGCGCGGCACGCGCACGTGGTCGAAGCGCACCTCGCCGTGGCCCGACGGCGCGTCGTATTCGCCGAACACCGGCAGCATGCGCTCGATGGTCACGCCCGGCGCGTCGAGCGGCACCAGCACCATCGAGTGCTGGTGATGACGGTCCTTGCTCTCGTCGGGCGTGCGCCCCATGAAGATCGCCACCCGCGCATCGGGGTGGCCGAGGTTGGTCGTCCACCACTTGCGGCCGTCCACCACCACCGCACCCTCGCCGTCGGGAAGGATCGTCGCCTGCAGGTTGGTGGCGTCGGACGAGGCGGTATCGGGCTCGGTCATGCAGATCACCGAGCGCACCTCGCCGGCGAGCAGCGGCCGTAGCCAACGCTCCTTCTGCTCGCCGCTCCCGTACTTCCAGAGCACCTCCATGTTGCCGCTGTCGGGCGCCTGGCAGTTGAACACCTCGGGCGCGAGCAGGCTGTGCCCGGTCGCCTCCGCCACCGGCGCGTAGTCGAGCGTCGAGAGGCCGGCCGCCAGCTCCGCGTCGGGGAGGAACAAGTTCCACAACCCCTCCGCCTTCGCCTGCGCCCGCAGCTCGCGCATCACCGCCGGCTCGCGCCAGCGCCGCCAGTCGCCATCGTGGCGCTGCGCCGCGAGCTCGTCGTGGTAGGCGGGCTCCGCAGGCGCGACGCGCTCGCGGATGAAGCGCGCGACGCGCTCCGCGTACTCGCGCGATCGTGGGGAGGGCTCGAAGTCCATGGCTGACGAGAGAAGCTCGACGGTCGAGAGCCTATGTCAGCCGTTCATCGAGAAGGCAGACGCCCACGCGCGAGTCGCCGCTCGCCAGTGCGTCGCGAGTGGCTACGTCGCCCACCGTATATACGAACGATAGGTGGGATATACTCCCCCCATGGCGAAGCGACTGGTCGACATCGACGATGATCTGTTGGGACGAGCTCGTAGCATCGCCGGGACCGAGACCATCAAGGACACGGTGAACACCGCGCTGCGCCGCCTCGTCGACGACGACAAGGCGGTGCAACACGTAGAGCGCCTGCGCCGGCGAGGAGCGCTCGACCTCGGGAAGATCGAGGAAGCGAGACGACCCCGCACCGCTCGTTGAGCCATGCGGTACCTCGTCGACACCTCCGTGCTCGCGCACGCCGGACAGCCGTTGGTTGGCGATCGCCTGTTGGAGCTGGCGACGGTGGGCGATCTGTGGACCTGCCGCGTCGTCGATCTGGAAGTCGTCTACGGCTCGCGCGCACGCGACGTCGCCGAAGTGATCGAAGAGCGGCGCGCGCTGCCCGAGGCAGCGATCACGCCCGCCGTGATGAACCGGGCCTTGCAGGTGGCGGGCGCGATGGCTCGGTCGGGCGTTCACCGCGGCGCGAAGCCGGTCGACCTCGTCATCGCTGCAGCCGCAGAGGCAGCAGGCCTGACCGTGCTGCACTACGACGACGATTACGACCGTATCGCGCGAGTCACCGGTCAACCGGCGGAGTGGGTAGCGCCGGCGGGGACCCTCGATCGCTGACTCACACCGGCTCGAGCTTGGCGAACTGGGAGACGAGCTTGCGCTTGCCGAATTTCTCGAAGTAGACGGTGATGCGCCCCGTGGGGCCTTCGCCTTCGACTTCCATCACCGTGCCCTGGCCGAGCGTGGGGTGGCGCACTTTGGCACCGCGGCGCAGGCCGCCGGCGCCCACTGCTCCGGTGCGGCCGCTCGGTACCGCGGCTGGCCGCGAGATCGTTGCGGTCGAGGAGCGGACCGGCGGCGCCGATCCCTGCGGCCGCCAGCTCGACGAAGGCGATGACCGCTGCGGCGCGCCACCAACTCCCGCGCCCCTGCGGCCGCTTGCAGCCGCAGGCCCCGCAGCTGACCGTGCCGCCATCGCCGGCACGCGCCGCTCTTGGCTCTGGTCCTCGTCCACGTCTGCATCGCGCCCGGCGCCACTCCCCCACGTCCGCGGTGCCGGCTTGTCGAAGAAGCTGTAGACGCCCCACGCCCGCTCGTCGACGAAGCGCTCGGCGCTCTCTTCGAGGTCGACGAGCTTCTCGGGCACTTCGCTGAGGAACCGCGACTCGAGCTGGTCCTGCCAACGGCCCGCCACCCGCCGCCGCCGGCAGCACGAGAGCAGCAGCCGCTCCTTGGCGCGCGTCATGCCGACGTAGAGCAGCCGTCGCTCCTCCTCCAGGTCCTCGAGCTTGCCCTGCGAGTTGAAGTGCGGCAGCACGCCTTCTTCCAAACCGGCTACGACGACGATCGGGAACTCGAGGCCCTTGGCGCTGTGCAGCGTCATCAGCATGACGCCGCCGCCGCCTTTCCACGCATCCAGATCGGTCGTCAGCGCGATGTGATCCAGGAACGCCGTCAAGCTCTCGAGCGGCCCAATCCCCGGCGTCTGCTCGGCGAATTCCTGCGCCGCGGACAAGAACTCTTCGATGTTCTCGAGCCGGGCCTCGCTGTCGGCGTCGCGCTTCTCGTACATCTCCAGGTAGCCGGTCGCCTCGAGCAGCCGCCGCAGCATCTCGGGCAGCGCCAGCGTCTCGGCCTCGCGCTGCAGCGCCACGATCAGGTCGCGGAAGCCGCGCAGCGCCTTGGCGCCTCGCGCCGGGAAGTCGTCGAGCACCTGCGCCTGCTGCAGCGCATCCCACGGCGTGACGCCGAGCTCCGCCGCCTGCTGGCGCAGCGTCGCCAGCGTGCCGGCGCCGATGC
>DATNCU010000589.1:0-2338 GCA_035607145.1 Thermoanaerobaculia bacterium | reverse complement strand
ACCAGCGTGACGAGCCCACCGATCGCCAGCGCCGCGCCGATGCGCGGCTTCGCCCGCCACACGCCTTCGATGCTGGGGACGGTCAAGCGGCCTCGGGCCGGGCTGTCTCGCTCCGGATGTCGATCCGGAGGCTCACGCCTTGCCGCTGCGGCCGCGGAGGGTGCGGTCGACGCGGAGGCGCGAGTGGAATCGATTGCTGTCGCGCAGGCATTCCATCATCTTGAACTCGAGCCCCTGGCCGCGCCGCCGCAGGCTGCGCGCGCGCTCGAGCGTGCGCCGCGCCTGCTCCTCGTCGCCGGCGGCGAGGAGCGCCATGCCCAGCTGCGTCAGCGTCGCCGCCGAGGTGCCGAGCTGGCTCGCCCGGGCCAGGAACTCCACCGCCTGCGAGTACTCCTTGCGCTTGTAGTGCACCCAGCCGAGGGCGGCGAGCGGGAACTGCTGCAGCTCCTCCGGCGCCAGGTCGACGGCGCGGCGCGCGAACTCCAGCGCCTCGTCGAGGTTCTCCTCCATCTCGGCGAGGTTCCACGCCATCTCGTAATAGGCGATGGTCTTCGCGAAATTGCCGCCGCCCGCGGCGAGGAGCTCCTCACCGAGGCGGTTGCCCTCGGCGAGCCGGCCCTGCTCGCGCAGCGCCTCGATCCACGTCGCGTATGCCGTCGAGAGCAGCATCTCGCCGGGGTTCTCACCGGCGACGCGGCGCACCACCGCCTCGATCTCCTGCGGGCGGTCGAGGGCGAGGCAGGCGAGCGCGTAGTAGGTGAGCACGGTCGGGTGGTCAGGGGCGCTCTTCAAGGCGCGACGGAAACAGCGGTACGCCTCGTCGAGCCGGTCGCTGTCGAGGGCCGCCTCGCCCTGGCGCAGCGCCGCTGCCGCCTCGCCGGAGACCGGCGGGAAGGGCGAGGCGCCCTGCTCGCCGAGGTAGCGCACCAGCTCGGTGTAACGGAACTTGCGCGGGTTCAGGCGTTGCGCGCGGCGGAAGGCGTCGAGCGCCTTGCGGTTCCAGCGCTTGTCGAGGTAGACGAGGCCGAGCTGGTAGTGCGCCTCCTCGAACAGCGGGCTCTTCCCCACCGCGTCGCGCAGGCAGCGCATCGCCGGCCCGAGCTGCCCCATCTCGTGCCAGCAGCGGCCGAGCAGGAAGAGCGCCTGCGGCACCGGCTCGATGCGCACCGCGCGTTGCAGGTGCTGCGCGGCGCGCGCCGGATCGCCCTGCGAGGCGTAGACGGCGCCGAGCGAGAAGTGCGGCAGGAAGCTCTCGCCGTGGAGCTCGACCGCGCGCTGCAAGAGCTTGCTCGCGCCCTCGACGTCGCCCGCTTCGTGGCGGATGACGCCGCCGTAGACGAGCCCCTCGAAGTGTGACGGCTTGAGCTCCAGCAGGCGGTCGAACCAGCCGAGCGCGCGCGGCAGCTCGCCGGCGTGGAAGAGGCACTCGCCGAGCAGGTGCACCAGCTCGTGGTTGTCGCGGTCGAGGCGCGCCGCGCCTTCCAGCGCTTCGATGGCGCGCTCGAGCTCGAGGGCGGAGAACGCCTTGCTCGCCTCCTCGAGGAAGCGCAGGAACTCCTCCTGACGCGGGCCGTGGTGGAGGGCGAGGATGCGCTCGCGGATGCGCTGGAAGCGGTCGCGCTTCTCGAGCGCCAGCAGGCGCTGGTCGCGGCGACGGCCCCACAGCAGCTCCCACTCCTCGCGCGTCACCAGCTGCTTGCGCTCGAGCAGCTCGCGCATGGTGGCGAGACCCGCCTCGGCCATGGCCAGGTTCTCTTCCTGCTTCTGCACCACGCCGATCAGGTGCTCGACGGTCTCGGTCGAGCGCTTCACCGCCTCCTCGAGCAGCGAGATGCGCTCGAGCAGGTGCTCGTCGAAGGAGAAGTCCTCCTCGAGCTCGGCGAGCAGGTCGTCGCGCTCGTTGCCGCGGCCGCCCGAGACCACCAGCAGCTTGTGGTGGCAGCGGCGGCAGAACTCCTGGTCGTCCGGGTTGCCGGCGCCGCAGGCCTGGCAGTACACGGGGTGAGGAGCTCGGCTCTCGATCAAGTCATGGTACTCGTGGTCAGGCGGATGAGTACTCGTAAAAGCCGCGGCCGCTCTTGCGGCCGAGGTAGCCGGCGTCGACCATCTTCACCAGCAACGGGCAGGGGCGGTACTTGGGATCGCCGAAGCCGTCGTGCAGCACGCGCAGGATGTCGAGGCAGACGTCGAGGCCGATCAGGTCGGCGAGCTGGAGCGGCCCCATCGGGTGGTTCATGCCCAGCCTCATCACCTGGTCGATCGCTTCGGCGGTGCCGACGCCCTCGTGCAGCGCGAACACCGCCTCGTTGATCATCGGCAGCAGCACACGGTTGCTGAC
>DATNCU010000583.1:0-2989 GCA_035607145.1 Thermoanaerobaculia bacterium | reverse complement strand
CAGCTCGCCGCCTGCGCGGCGCGGCTGGCGCTCGACGACGCCGGTTGGAGCGGCGGCGCCGTCGCCGAGCGCGAGCTGGCGCTCCTCGTCGGCACCATGTACGGCAGCGTGCGCACGATCGCCGAGTTCGACCGCCGCGGCCTCCAGGCGGGCCCGCTCTACGTCAAGCCCTTCGACTTCGCCAACAGCGTCATCAACGCCGCCGCCGGCCAGACCGCCATCTGGCACCACCTGCGCGGGCCCAACTCGACGGTGTCCGCGGGCACCGCCTCGGGAGTGCAGGCGATCGCGCTGGGCGCCGACCTGGTGGCCGAGGGGCGCGTCGAGGTCGCCGTGGCCGGCGGCGCCGAGGAGCTGTGCTGGGAGTCGTTCCTCGCCTTCAGCCGCGCCGGCATGGTGGCCAACGGCGACGGCACGCCGCGGCCGTTCGATGCCCAGCGCAGCGGCTTCGCGCTCGGCGAGGGCGCCGCCTTCCTGGTGCTCGAGAGCGCCGAAGGCGCGGCCGCGCGCGGCGCGCATGTGCTCGCCGAGGTGCTCGGCCACGGCGCGGCATTCGATCCCTCGCAGGGGACCGACGAGAAGAGCAGTGCTGCCGCGGTGGCGCGCGCGGTGAAGCTCGCGCTCGCACACGCCGGGCTGCAGGCCGAGGACGTCAGCGCCGTCTCTGCCGCCGCGAGCGGCCACCGACACGCCGACGCCGCCGAGGCGCGTGGACTCGCCGCCGCGCTGGGGATGAGCGTGGCGAGTGTCGGAGTGACGGCGCCCAAGGGCGCGCTCGGCGAATGCCTCGGTGCGAGCGGCGGCCTGCAGGCGGCCGCGCTGGTGGCGGCGATGGAAGCGGGCGAGCTGCCCGGCACAGCAGGTTTCACCGCCGGCGCGCCGGGGTTCCCACTGTGGTCGATCTCGAACGCGACGACGCCCGTCGATCTCGCCGTGGGGCTCGTCGACGGCGTCGGCCTCGACGGCCCCTGCTGCGCGCTGCTGCTCGGTCGCAGCTGAAAGTCTGTGAAGATAGCCGGGTGACCGACGAGCCGCGGCCTGGACGTCCGGAACGTTCTGAACGTCCCGTCCTCGTGCCGCGGTTTTCCGCGCAGGGCTTCGGCGACGAAGAGGTGGCGCTACGCCGGGCCTGGCTCGCGCAGGTCACCGGTTGCGCGCTGCCAACGATCGGCGCCTCGGCGATCCCCGGGCCCGCCATGCGCGGCAACGTCGAGAACCCGATCGGCAGCGTGCCGGTGCCGCTGGGCGTCGCCGGGCCGCTGCTGGTGCGCGGCGAGCACGCGCAAGGCACGTTCTACGTGCCGCTCGCCACCACCGAGGGCGCGCTGGTGCGCTCCTACGAGCGCGGCATGGTCGCGGTGACCCGCGCCGGGGGCGCCTTCGCGCGCGTGATGCAGGACGAGAACCGCGCCACGCCCGTGTTCAGCTTCGGGAGCGTCGAGGAGGCGGTGGCGTTCGCCCGCGCGCTGCCCGCGCTCACCGACGAGCTGCGCCAGGTCGCCGAGGCGACGACGCACCACGGAAGGCTCTTACGCATCGAGCCGCGCGTCGTCGGTCTCGACGTGCTGATCGGCTTCGTCTTCTCGACCGGCGACGCGAGCGGCATGAACCTCGTCGCCCGCGCCACCGCCGCCGCCTGCGCCCTCCTCGTCGAGCGCTTCGCCCCGCGCGGCTGGACGCTGCTCTCCGGCGCCGAGAACGAGAAGCAGGCCGGCCCCGGCGTCTACTTCGGCGGCAAGGGCAAGTCCGTCGTCGCCGGCGTGCGCATGCCGGCGGCGCTGGTGCGCCAGGTGCTCGCCGTCGAGCCGGCCGGCCTCGCCGCCTACTGGCGCCGCTGCGTGGTGGCGCAGGCGGAGGTCGGGGCGGTGGGCATCAACGGCCAGTTCGCCAACGGGCTCGCCGCGCTCTTCATCGCCTGCGGCCAGGACGTCGCCAACGTCGCCAACTCGGCGGTGGGCGTGCTGACGCTCGAGGTCGCCGACGACGGCGGCCTCGCGGCGAGCGTCCACCTGCCGTCGCTCATCGTCGCCACCGTCGGCGGCGGCACCAGGCTCGGCGCGGCGCCCGAGTGCCTCGGCATCCTCGGCTGCGTGGGGGACGGCAAGGCCGCGAAGCTCGCGGAGATCACCGCTGCCACGTTGCTCGCCGGCGAGATCTCGCTTGCCGCCTCGCTGGTGGCCGGCGGCCACGTCGAGGCCCACGAGCGTTACGGCCGGCGGCCCGCGGGCGGCTGAGGAGCCAATCCGAAGTCGCTGACCGCGGCTCCAGGTTCACTCCGTCCCGAGTCGCACCACCCTGCCGCTCCAGCCGTCGTAGTAGGCCGGGATGATGGTGAGCCGGCGGGGGTTGGCATCCACGCAGGCACGCAGCAGCGGGCTCTGCTCGACGAGCTGGCTGGCCACGTAGCGGACGTTGTTCTCGGTCGCCACCTTCAGCTGCTCCGCCGTCGGCTTGTCGGTGCGCAGGTTGCCGATGCCCTTGCGCAGCTCCGCCACCAGCGCCTTGAGGGCGTCCGTCGGCGGGTCGGTGGTCGCCAACGCCGCCTTGATCGCGCCGCAGTCACTGTGGCCCATGACGACGATGACGCTCGTCCAGCCGTTGGCGACGGCGAACTCGAGGCCCGCGAGGTCGATGTCGCCCATGGTGTTGCCGGCCACGCGGACGACGAAGAGCTCGCCGATCGTGCGATCGAAGGTGACCTCGGGCAGGACGCGGCTGTCGACGCAGGAGAGGATGCCGACCGGCGGCCGCTGGTGGTCAAAGGTCGCCCGCCGCAAGGCGCGCAGCGCGGTGAAGCTCACCTCGCCGTCGACGAAGACCTGGTTGCCCGTCATCAGCTCCTCCCACAGCTCGTCGGCGTTCTGTGGTGGATCGGGAGGAAGCGGGCACTCCATCTGTGCACCGGCAACAGCGACGGCGGGAAGAACAAGGCTGAGGAGCAGGAGACCCCGACAGACGACCGAGACTCGGCGCATCGGACACCCCTTTC
>DATNCU010000558.1:0-4192 GCA_035607145.1 Thermoanaerobaculia bacterium | reverse complement strand
GCGCGACTGCTTGCCCTGGACGGTGACCGGCAGGTCGCAGACGACCGAGCCGCCCGAGGACGAGGCGTCGATGGAGAGCCGTGCCCCGGCGTCGACGGCGACGCGCACGCCGCCGCCCGAGGACGAGAGACTGGCGCCGGCGGTGTTGCTCGCCGCCAGCACCGCGGTCACCGGCCCGCCGGAGCTGTCCGCCGTCACCCGGCCGCCGATGCCGTCGACGTGAACGCCGCCGCCGCTGCTGCTCGCGTCCACGTCGCCGCTGACCTCGGAGACGTCGACGCCGCCGCCGCTCGACTCGGCGGTGACGTCACCGGTGATCTGCTCGGCGGTGACGCGGCCGCCGGAGCTGCCGAGCCGCAGGTCGCCGTGCACGCGCCGCACCTCGACGCCGCCGCCGCTGCTGCGCGCCTCGACGTCGCCGCCGATGTCGAAGGCACGCACGGCGCCGCCCGAGGAACGCAGCCGCGCCGCACCCTGCAAGCTGGAGACGCGGATGCCGCCGCCGCTGCTGTGCAGGTCGACGCGGGTCTGCCGCGGCACTTGGATCTCGAAGTGCAGGCCAAGGCCGCGCCCCCAGTCGAACCAGCCGCCGAACCAGCCGCTGCTGCGCCGCTTGTTGATCACCCGCGCCTGGCCGCCTTCGCTCGAGAACTCGAAGGTGTAGCGCTCCTCCACAGCGGCGCGGTCGCGTTCGGAGGTGACGACGATGCGGGCGCCGGTTGAGGCGCCGCCGGTGACGGTGACGCTGCCGCCGGCGGTCTCCACCACCAGCTCGCCGCCGGGGGCGAGCGGCAGGTTCTTCTCGAGGCGGAAGTCAGCCGCGGCGGGCGCGGCGAGCAGCGCTCCCGCGGCGAGCGCGAGAGCGAGAGCGAGAGCGAAGGCGAACGGAGCGAAGCGCGTCGATCGGCGCATGGATGATCCTCCAGGGTCGAGTCCTGTGAGGTACAACGAGGATCCGGCCCGAAAGGTTTCACCCGGCGCTGAACCGCGCTCGTGACGCCGCGGCATCGAGATCGCTTCGCTGTATTTGAAAGATGCTCGCGATGACTGCTATCCGTCATCGCGAGGAGCGGAGCGACGAAGCGATCTCGACGCTTGCTGTCCGCTACTTGCCCGCCCGCACCGCCTTCGTTCCCACCACCTCGCCGAGGTCCACCATCGCCTGGTCGACCATCGCCACGAACGGGCGCGGGTCGAGGCGCAGGCCGCCCTTGCCGTCGTGGGCGATCACCTGCACGGTGCCCATGCCGTAGCCCATCGGGCCGCGGCTGTAGTAGTGCACCTTGAGGTGGTAGGGCGCGCCCGCGCCGGTGGGGCGCCGCACGGCGAAGCACTCGGGGCCGTAGCCGGTGGTCACGTCTGCGTAGAGGCTGCCGCCCGAGGGCAGCTCCTTGTCGTGGTAGTAGGCGTGCGCGCCGCGACGGTCGAAGACGTGCAGGTCGACGTCGTTGGCGTCGGTCTCCCAGCTCATCACGAAGCGCAGCGACGGCTCCTCGTCGAGGCGCGAGCCGGCGATCCGCAGGCGCTCCAGCACCTCGGCGCGGCGGCTCGGCTCGGCGCGCAGCCAGGCGGCGGCGAGCAGGCCGAGGTCGTCGCGCATCACCTGCTCGACGCCGGAGAAGCGGCCGCTGGGGTACTCCCGCGCGAGGCCGCCCTCTAGCGTCGCGAAGGCGTCGGCGAAGCGGCCGGCGCGCAGCAGCGCCCAAGCGAGGAGGCGATGGCTCGACGGGTGGTCGGGGCGCTGCGCCAGCGCCTTCTCGTAGGTGTCGACGGCGAGCGTGAGGCTCGCGTCGCCGAGCCGTTCGAGGCGCTCGCCGGCGAGGCGGCGGAGGTCGGCGCGGCTGGGGAAGAGGTCGATGAGCGAGCCGTAAGCGCGCGCGGCGCCGGCGGTGTTGCCGGCCGCCTCCCACGCCTCGCCCAACGCCAGCAGCGCCAGCACGTCGCCGGGGGACTCGTCGCTCCAGCGCTCGGCGAGGGTGCGTGCGGCGCTCATCCGGCCGGCGGCGAGGTCGGCCATCACCTGGGCGAAGCGGCCCTCGTACGGCGGCTGGCCGGTGGCGCCGGTCTGCTGCGGCCGGGAATCGCGCTCGCCCGCGATGCGCGTCGGAGCGTCGTCGATCGCGGGGACTTCGTCCGGTTGCACGACAGCCTCTGCCACCGCGCCGGAGACGACCCCGCCCGGAGCTCCGCCGGGCACGCCGCCGTAGACGCCGCCGGGGACACTACCCACGACTCCACCCTCGACGCCCTCCGTGGGCTCCTCATCGCCGCGCTGGGCGCCCCCCGCGTAGCCGAGGGCCTGGAGCTCGGCGCTGTCCGCGTCCCTTTCGGCGAGCTCGGCCGCCCGCAGCGCGGGAATGCTGGCGGCGCTGGGTGCGCGGTTGAGCAGCGGCGACTCGGCGGTGACGGTGATCTGGTCGTCCGTGTCGGTGCCTGTGCCGGTGACGGGGATCTCCTGGGCAGCCGCCGCCACCTTCGCCGCCGTGGCGGTGAGGGGCGGGGCGACCATCGGCGGCGGTGTGCTGCGCGCCAGCACCTCGAGCCCGCCGGCGCCGACGGTGAGCACGTCGGCGAGCGAGCGCCGGTCGATGCCGTAGCGCTGGTAGTCCCACTCGGTCTCGAGCACCAGCAGCGCCGTAAACGGCGACAGCACGCGGTTCTCGACCGAGAGCTGCGTCACCTGCAGGGTCAGCGCGCGACGCAGGTCAGCGTCCTTCGGCGAGGCGAGGTCGCGCAGGTGGAGGAGGCGATCGATGCGCGCCTGCGCCCAGGCCCTCTGCAAGAGCGGCCGCTCGGCGGCGGCGAGCTCGCCGCGAAGACGCGCGGGGTGCTCGTCGACGCTGATCAGCAGCGGCGATCCCGCCGGCACGTCGGCGAAGACCAGCGTCTCGTCGCCCGGCTGCACGCCGTCGAGGCGCTCGGGCCAAATCCAGCTCGCGCCGGCGACAGTGACGGGGATGCCGGAGCGGCAGGCGAGCGTGAGGCGGCGCGCCAGCTCCGACAGCGGCGCCCGACCGTCGAGGCGCTGGCCGTCGTGCGGCAGGTTGCCGGTGACCAGCCCGTGCAGCGCGGCGTCGTCGCGCAGGCCGCCGGTGGCGAGCGCGTCGAGGCGCTCGACGCCACGGGCTCCGAGCGCGCGCACGGCGGCGCGCAGCGAAGAGGTCTCGACGTCGCCGGCAGTGGCGACGCCATCGGTGACCAGCAGTACGCGCGGGTAGCGGCCGCGCGCCGTAGCCAGCTTCGTATCGAGCCAACCGAGCGCGCTCGCGAGGTCGGACGCACCGAGCGCTCGCCGCGCCAGCAGCCGCTGCACCTCGGCGTCGCCGAAGCCGCCGGCGGTGCCTTCGAAGATCGGCGCCACTTCCTGGTCGAACGCGGCGACCGCGAGCGGCGTCGTCGCGCCGGCGCCGTCGCGCAGGCCGGCGACGAGGTCGGCGAGCCGCCGCACCTGCGCCGCGTAGCCGAGGGCACGCGAGGCGCTCGAGTCGACGAGCACGAAGAGGCCGCGCACTTCCTCCACTTGCTCCTGCGGCCGCGCCTCGACCGGCGCCGTCACGCGCACCACCGCGAGGTTGCCGTGCCGCAGGCCGGAGCGCTCGGCGACGCGCTCCTGCGCGATCACCAGGTCGCGGTCGGGCGTCCAGCCGCGCTTATGGAGCTCGACGACGCGGCGGTCGCTCACCTTCGCGTCGGGGTCACCAGAAGCGACGTCGGTCGCCGGCCGCTCGCCGAGGAGCACGCTGGCATCCAGCGCGCCCACCTCGGGCAGGCCGAGCAGCGGCAGCACGTAGGGCTCGTCGCTCTTGACGAGTGCGTGCGACCAGGAGACGACGATCTCCTTGCGGCCGCGGGCCGGGATCGGGAACACGCGCGCCGAGAACTCGTTGGCCGCCTCCTGCTCGAGCAGCGCCGGATCTTGGCGGCGGTGCAGGAAGTCCTCGTAGGCCTGCCGCGCGCGCTGGCGCTCCACCACCTCGCCCTCCTGCCAGCCGCCGTCGATCTTCATGGCGAAGCGCGAGAGCGCCGCTCCCGGCGGCAGCGCAACGCGGAAGCGCCCCTCGATGATGCGGTCGCGCGGGTTCTCGAAGGTGAGGTGCAGCTCGGTGAAGGCGAGCGGTGGCTCGAGCACGCCGCGCGCGTCCACCGCCACCAGCGCCAGGCCGGTGCCGTCGGTGGAGGTGAGGCTGAACGG
>DATNCU010000545.1:0-3564 GCA_035607145.1 Thermoanaerobaculia bacterium | reverse complement strand
GTGACGGCGAAGACGAGGAAGGCGATGCCCGAGCAGACGAGACCGGAAAGGATCGCCGGCCGCCGGCCGAAGCGGTCGGACAGTCGTCCCCACCACGGCGCCGTCATCAGCGCGGCGAAGGCGTGCGAGCCCGCCAGCACGCCGACCATGGTGTCCGACGCGCCCATGCCCTTGGCGTAGAAGGGCACCAGCGGCAGCACCATCAGCATGCCCATCATGTCGAAGCAGCCGGTGGCCATCAGCACCGCGAGGCGCGCGAGCGCGGAGCGCGGCGGCGCGAAGGCCGTCGTGGGCTCGACGGGCGGTGCGGGCGGCGCGGGCTCGCTCAACTCGTGCGCTCCCGCTCGCCCCACACGAGCAGCGCCACCGTGCTCGCCGCGGCGAGCAGCACGCCGTAGACGGCGGCGAGCCCGGTCTCCTGCAGGCGGAGGCTCTCGAGGATCTCCATCGCGATCGGGCGATTGTTCCAGGTGTAGAGCAGGATCGAGGTGACGAAGTCGCCGAGCGCGGTGACGAAGGCGAGCCCGGCGCCCGCGGCGAGCGCGGGCCGCAGCAGCGGCAGCACGACGCGGAGGAGCGTGCGCGTGCGCCCGGCGCCGAGCGACGCCGCGGCTTCCTCGAGCGCCGGGTCGAGCTGGCGCAGGCCGGCCACCGCGGCGCGGCCGGTGAGCGGCAGGCTGCGCAGCAGGTAGGCGAGGGGCAGCAGCCACGGCGTGCCGACGAGCACGAAGCGCAGTGCCGCCGGCGCATCGACGCTGAAGGTGACGGCGAGCGCCACCGCGAACACGGTTCCCGGCACCGCCCAGGGCAGCCCGAGCAGCCCTTCGAGCGCGCTGCGCCGCACGCGTCCGCCGCGGCGCGCGAGCCGCGCCGCCAGGAGCCCAAGCGCGAGCGCGGCGAGCGTCGACAGCACCGCCATCCAGAACGAGCTCCACACCGGCCGCCAGCGCTCGACGTCGCCGAGCATGCGGTAGTTGGAGAGGTCGAGGCGCGGCGGCAGCGTCTCCACCGTCCAGGTGCCGGTGGGCACCAGCGACAGCAGCAGCAGCGTCGCGTGCGGCAGCAGCAGGAAGATCGCGAGCAGCCAGCCTGCCGCGGCAACGAGCGCACCGGCGAGGCCGCCTAACCGCCGCGCCCGCGGCGCCACGCCGTGGCCGCTCGCCGCCACTTCCTGCGCGCCGGCGAGGCGGCCCGAGAACACCAGCGCGACGAGGGCGAGCGCGGCGAGTACCAGCGACTCCGCCATCGCGAGGCGATGGTTGCCGTTGAGCCGCGAGGCGACGATCTGCGTCGTCATCACGCGAAACCTGCCGCCGAAGAGGTAGGGCGCCGAGAACGAGGCGAGCGCGGTGAGGAAGGTGAGCAGCGACGCTCCCGCGAGTGCCGGCCGCAGCGCCGGCAGCGTCACGGCGTAGAACGTGCGCCAGCGCGAGGCGCCGAGCGCCGCGGCCGCTTCGCGCTGGCTGGGGTCGACGCGCGCGAGGCCGGCGCGGGTGAAGAGGAAGAAGTAGACGTAGAACGAGTAGGCGTGCACGAGCAGGATCGCCGGCCAGCCGGCGAGGCGCCACGGTGGCTCGGCGAGGCCGAAGGCAGCCTGCACCGCGCGCGCCGCGAAGCCGCTCTCGCCCCAGAGGAAGAGGAAGGCCATGACGCCGACGAGCGGCGGCAGCGCCACCGGGAGCGTGAGCAGCGCCGCGAGCGTGCGACGGCCCGGGAAGTCGCCGCGGCCGAAGAGGAAGCCCAGCGGCACGCCGATCGCGGCGGCGGCGACGACGCTCGCGAGCGAGGTCCACAGCGAGCGCCAGAGCGCGAGCCACTCGTCGGAGCGGTGGAAGAGGGCGCGGAAGACGTCGAGCGACGGGTGCGCAGGCCCGCCGAGCGCTTCGAGGGCGGTGACGAGCAGCGGGTAGCCGACGAGCCAGGCGAGGAGGAGGCCGACGGCGAGGGCGGCGACGGTGCTGCCGAGTTGGCGACGCGAGCCCGCGATCGCGGCGTTCATGCGACGACGGCCCGCATCGTCATCGCGAGGCCGCGAAGCGGCCGTGGCGATCTCGATCTTGCGGGGGCACGGTGGCGCGTGTGAGATCGAGATTGCTTCGTCGCTGCGCTCCTCGCAATGACACCGAGTGGCTCACGCATGGTGAGCCTTGGGCAACCGTGCGGGCTCGCGAGGCGGCGCCCAGATCCTGCCTCGTGGCCCGGCACCGCCCGGCGAGACCGCGACGTCCTCGTCGACGCGGGCAGCGTTCGACGGCGCGACGACCTCGACTTCCAATCCGCCTGCAGCCTCGACGCGGAAGCGGCTGGTGGCGCCGCCGTAGCGACGCTCGACGACCCTACCGGCGAGCGCGTTCGCCGTGTCGCGGGCGGCGAACGCGAGCGATTCCGGCCGCAGCATCAGCTCCGCCTCATCGCCTTCCCGCACCGTGCCGACGAGCTCGCCCGGCCACGCGACGCCTTCGGCGAAAGCCACTTCCCACTCGCCGCTGGAGCTCCGGCGCAACGGCCCGCGCAGGAAGTTGGCGCGACCTACGAACGCCGCCACCGTTCGGTTGACCGGCCGCTCGTGCAGCTCTTCGGGCGCGCCGACTTGTTGCAGCTCGCCGCCCCAGAGCACCGCCACGCGCTGCGCGAGGTCGAAGGCCTCCTCCTGTTCGTGGGTCACCAGCACGGTGGTGATGCCCAAGCGGCGCAGCACCTCCTGCAGCTTCCGCCGCGTGCGCTCGCGCAGGGTGGGGTCGAGGTTGCTGAGCGGCTCATCGAGCAGCAGCAGGCGAGGTGCCGGCGCCAGCGCGCGCGCCAGCGCCACGCGCTGTTGCTGCCCGCCGGACAGTGCGGACACTGCGCGCCGCTCGTACCCCGCGAGATCGACGAGCGCGAGCACCTCGGCGACGCGGCGCGCGCTCTCTTCGCGTGCGAGCCCGCGGCCGTGGAGGCCGAACGCGACGTTCTCGCCCACGTCGAGGTGCGGGAAGAGCGCGTAGTGCTGGAAGACCATGCCGACGCCGCGCTTGGCTGGAGCAAGCCGCGTGACGTCGGCGCCGCCAAGCCGGATGCTGCCTGCGTCGGCCTCCTCGAACCCCGCGAGCAGTCGCAGCAGCGTCGTCTTCCCCGACCCCGACGGCCCGAGCAGCCCCAGCACCTCGCCCTCGGCGACATCGAGCGACAGGCCGCGCAGCACCGGCGTTGAGCCGAAGCTCTTCGCGACGCGTTCGATCTCGACGAAGCCGCTCATCGTTGCGACCCCTTGTGGGCGCTCGGGCACGGACGCGCCGGTGCGAAGTCGTTGCGTCGTAGTCGCCGCGGCGTGCCCTCTGCGCAGCATTCGGCTGCGCGCTTCATTGCGCCGCGCTCACTTCGCGCCGTGGCCCCGGATCTCGCGGTCCCACCGCTCCATCCACTCCGCCCCTTGCGCCGCCACCAGCGCGCGGTCGTAGCTCGCCGGCTTCATCTGCGCGAGCACCTGCTGCGCCCACTCGGGCAGCTGCTCCTTCGGCAGGTCCGTGCGCGCCGGCAGGCGGTACGCCTTCTCGGCGGCGAGCCGCTGTGCCTCGAGCGTGCCCA
>DATNCU010000540.1:0-6164 GCA_035607145.1 Thermoanaerobaculia bacterium | reverse complement strand
CGCGCTCGTCAACGCCGTGCAGCTGCGCCGGCTGCTCGTCGACGCGCCGCCGCCGTCGCGACTGCCCACGGCGTAGCTGCCACCGCGCCGACGTCGCGGTCCTGGCGCGCGCATTCGGGCTGGTAGACTCCCGGGCCGGCGCAGGGAGGGCAACGGGAGGGATGAACCAGGTGGCGACGAACGAGGTGACCGAAAAGAGCGGCGACGTGCTCGACCGCGTCGAGCGCGAGAAGGAGCGCTACCTCGCCGAGCTCGAGGAGTACCTGCGCATCCCCTCGATCTCCACCGACCCCGAGTACAAGGCCGAGGTCGACCGCTGCAGCCACTGGCTGCGCGACCGCATGGAGCGCGCCGGCCTCAAGGCCGAGCGGATCGACGCCGGCGGCCACCCGCTGGTCTACGGCGAGTGGCTGGGCGCCCCCGGCAAGCCGACGGTGCTCTTCTACGGCCACTACGACGTGCAGCCGGTCGACCCCGTCGAGGAGTGGCGCCACCCCCCGTTCGAGCCTACCCGCGAGGGGGACAACATCGTCGCCCGCGGTGCCACTGACGACAAAGGGCAGTCCTTCACCCACCTGCTGGCGGTCGAGGCAACCCTCGCCGAGCGCGGCACCCTGCCGGTCAACGTCAAGTTCCTCGTCGAGGGGGAAGAGGAATCGGGCGGCGCCGCCATCGAGCGCTTCGTCACCGAGGACGCCGGAGCGCGCCTCGCCTGCGACTGCGTGGTGGTCTCCGACTCCTCGATGCACGGGCCGGGGCAGCCGTCGCTCGTCTACGGCCTGCGCGGCATCGCCTACATGGAGATGAAGGTCCACGGCCCCAACCGCGACCTCCACTCCGGCACCTACGGCGGCGCCGTCGTCAACCCGCTCAACGCCCTCGCCGGCATCCTCTCGGGCCTCAAGGACCGGGCCACGGGCCGCATCACCGTCCCCGGCTTCTACGACGACGTGCGCGAGCTCGAGGAGTGGGAGCGCCGCGAGATGGCCGCCCTGCCCTTCGACGAGGAGGCCTACAAGCGCGACCTCGGCGTCGCCGCCCTCGACGGCGAGATCCAGTACCCGCCGCCGCTGCGCGCCACCGTGCGGCCGACGCTCGACGTCAACGGCATCTTCGGCGGCTACATGGCCGGCGGCGCCAAGACCGTGCTGCCCGCCTGGGGGGGCGCCAAGGTGTCGATGCGGCTCGTCCCCGACCAGAACCCCGAGGAGATCGGCCGCCGCTTCGTCGCCCACGTGCAAAGCCTCGCGCCGCCCGGGGTGCGCGTCGAGGCGACGCTCTTGCATCACGGCAAGCCGATGCTGATCACCACCGAGGGGCCTTACTTCGCGGCCGCCATGGAGGCGCTCGCCGACACCTTCGGCAAGCGCCCGTTGCGCGTGCGCGAGGGGGGCTCGATCCCGGTCGTCGACACCTTCGCCTCGGTGCTCCACGCGCCGGTGCTGCTGATGGGCTTCGGCCTCCCCGACGACCGCCTGCACTCGCCCAACGAGAAGATGTCGATCCCGCAGTTCTACGACGGCATCCGCTGCTGCGTGCGCCTCCTCGACCGCGTGGCCGAGGTGGCGGCATGAGCAAGCCGGAGACGAGCGAGCGCCGCGAGCCGGTGAGCGCCACCAGCCACGAGGAGCGCGAGCTCAAGTTCGGCGGCGTCGAGCTGGCACATCTGCGCGACCGCCTGCTCGAGCTGCAGGCCGAGCGCGTGGCGCCCCCCGCCTTCGAGGACAACTGGATCTTCGACCGCGGCAAGGGCGAGCTGCAGAAGGAGGGCGCCGTGCTGCGCCTGCGCGTCGACGGCCACGGCGCCCAGCTCACCTTGAAGGGCCCGCCGAAGTGGGAGGAGTCGACCAAGGTCAGAAGCGAGCTCGAGACCCGGCTCGACGACGCCGAGGTGATGCAGGAGATCCTCCGCCGCCTCGGCTACAAGGTGGCGCGCCGCTACCAGAAGATGCGCGAGGAGTGGCGGCTGGGCGCGGTCATCATCAGCCTCGACCACACGCCCATCGGCGACTTCGCGGAGTTCGAGGGGCAGGGCGCCGACAAGCTCGCCAAGCGCTGCGGCCTCGTCCCCGAGGCGGCCGAGAAGCGCAGCTACCTCGAGCTCTACGAGGACCACCTCAAGGCCAACCCGGGCTCGCCGCCCGACATGGTCTTCAGCTAGCCCGCGCGCATGCTCCGCGCGCTGGTGCTCGCCGCCGGCTACGGCACGCGGCTGCGGCCGCTCACCGACGAGCTGCCGAAGCCGCTGCTGCCGGTGCTCGGCCGGCCGCTGCTGCTGCGCACCCTCGACGCTCTCGTCGACGTCGGCTGCGAGGCGGCGGCGATCAACCTCCACCACCTCGCCGACGCCATCGCCGCCGCCGTCGGCGACGAGCATCGCGGCATGCGCATCGTCTACTCGCGCGAGGAGCCGATCCTCGGCACCGGCGGCGCCTTCGTGCCACTGCGCGAGTTCTTCGCCGGCTGCGCGACGGCGCTGCTGGTCAACGGCGACAGCCTCTGCGCCTGGCCGCTCGGCGAGCTGCTCGAGCGCCACCGCCGGGGTCGTGGCGCGGCGGCGACGCTGCTGCTCGCCGGCCGGCCCGACCCGGAGCACTTCGGCGGCGGCATCGGCATCGACCGCGCGGGCCGCGTGCGCGCCATCCGCCGCGAGCCGCGCTTCGGCCCGGTGGCGCGGCGCCGGGTCTACGCCGGTGCCTACGCACTCGACCCGGCCCTGCTCGCGCGGCTGCCGGAGGACTTCTCGGATTCGATGCGCGACCTCTTCGAGCCCTACCTCGCCGCGGGCGGCCGCATCGACGCACTGGTCACCTGGAAGCCGTGGCACGACCTTGGGACGCCGCGGCGCTACCTCGACGCGATGCTGGAGCTCACCGCGCGCGCGAGTGACGGCGACGACGGCAGCTGGCGAAATGATGAGGCGCAAGTTGCGAGCGATGCCGAATTGCGCCGCGCGGTCGTCGAGCGGGGCGTGCGTATCGACACGGGAGCCGTGGTCGAGGAGTCGTTGCTCTTGCCCGAGGCGATCGTCGAGTCCGGCGCGCGACTGCGGCGTGTGGTGCTGGGCCCACGCGTCGAGCTCGCGTCGCGGAGCGTCTGGTCGGACGTGATGTTGACTCGCGCGCGCGACGGCGAAGAGCTGCTGCCGGGCACGCGCCGCGAAGGCGAGCTGCTGGTGACGCCGCTCGGCAGCTGACCACCGCGTAGCCGCGCGCAGCGCGCGGTTCACTGCAGCGCCATCAACGTCTCCGCGTCTGGTGGGGCTTGACACCCGGTCGGTCAGTGTGTCACTGTAGTAATACACCAATGATCGCCGTCGACCCCCGCAACCCGCTCCCCCTCTGGCGCCAGCTCGAAGAAGGCGTGCGCAACCTCGTCGCCGCGGGCTCCCTCGCCCCCGGCACCGCGGTGCCGTCGGTGCGCGAGCTGGCGCGCGAGCTGGCGGTCAACCCGGCCACCATCGCCAAGGCGTACCAGCGGCTCTCCGACGCCGGCGTGCTCGAGGTGCGGCGCGGCGAGGGCACCTTCGTCACTGCGGGCCCGCCGACCCTGCCGCGCGCCGAGCGGCGGCGGCGCCTGCAACAGGCGGCGAAGAGCTACGCCGCCCACGCCGCCACCCTCGGCCTCGGCGTCGAGGAGGCGGTGGCCGCGGCCCGCGAGGCCTGCGAAGAGATCGAGGAGGCAAGCTCCGATGCCGACAGCAAGCAGCAACGCGCTCGCCGTTGAGCCGGCGCCCGTGAACGGAAACCCCGCGGCGAGCGACGCCGCGCCCGTGCTCGCCGCGCGCGGCCTCGTCGTCCGCTACGGCCGCGACGTGGCGGTCGACGGCATCGACCTCACCCTGTGTCCGGGCGAGGTCTACGCGCTGCTCGGCCGCAACGGCAGCGGCAAGAGCTCACTCGTGCGCGCGCTCCTCGGCCTGCAGCCACCTATTGCCGGCGAGGTCGAGCTCCTCGGCCGCGACCCACGCCATCACCGCGCCGCGCTCATGCACGAGATCGGCTACGTGCCCGAGGAGCCGCAGGCGCCTCCCGAGATGACGGCGCGCGGGCTCGCCGCCTTCTGCGGCAGCCTGCGCCGTCGCTGGGACGGCGCGGCGTTCGAAGGCCGCCTGGCCCGTCTCGGCATCCCGCTCGACCGCCGCTTTCGGCGCCTCTCGCGCGGCCAGAAGAAGCAGGTCGAGCTGGCGCTCGCGCTCGCCCACCGGCCGCCGCTCGTGGTGCTCGACGACCCGACCCTCGGCCTCGACCCGCTCGCCCGTCGCGGCTTCTTCGGCGAGCTGATGGCCGAGCTCGCCGACGGCGGTGCCGCCGTGCTGCTCACCACCCACGACCTGACCGCGGTCGAAGGGATCGCCGACCGCGTCGGCATCCTCGCCGCCGGCAAGCTGCTCCTTGACGAGCCGCTCGAATCTTTGCGCGGCCGCTTCCGCCGCCTGCTGCTGCCGCCCGGCCGCGTCGACGCCGTCGCCCACCTACGGCCGCTGCGGCAACAGGCGCGGCCGTGGGGAGTCGAAGTGATCGTCGACGCCTGGAGCGACGACGCGGCCCTCGCCGCCGACGCGCGACCGATGTCGCTCGAAGAGATCTTCGCGGTGCTGCATGCCGCGCCGGAGGAGGCCTAGCCATGCGCGCCCTCGTCCTCGTCGCCCGCCGCGAGCTGCGCGCCTACGCGCCGGCGTGGATCGCCGCCCTCGTCGCCGCCGTCCTTCCCTGGCTCGCGCCGCTGCTGCCGATGGCCGGGCGCCAGCCGGCAAGCGACGTGCGCGTCGTCACCGCGGTGCTGCTCGCGGCGCTGCTCGGCCTCCTCATCGCGCTCTTCGCCGGCGCCGGGCTTCTCGCCCGCGACCTCGGCGAAGGGAGGATGGGCTTCTTCCTCGCTCTGCCGCTGCGCGCCGCCTCGGTGTGGGGCGGGCGGCTGCTCGCCGCGGCGGTGCTCGTCTACGGGACCGTCGCCGTCATCGTGCTGCCGCCAGTGATCGCCGCCGGCGGGCTGAACTTCCGCCGCGGGCTGCCGCTGCTGGAGGAGGGCAGCCTGCCGCTCCTCGGCAACGCCGGCACCGTCGGCGTGCTGCTCGCCCTGCTGCCGCTCGTCGTCGTCCTGCTCGCTCACCAGCTCGCCACCGCGCTGCGCAGCCGCTCGCCCTGGCTGCTCGTCGACCTCGCCGCGATCTCGCTCGCCGCGGCGGTCGTCGCCGGCGCCCTCGCCCGCCTCGCCGTCGCCTGGGCGACGAGCGAGCTGTTCATGGCGCAGGTCGGCAGCGGCGTGCTGGCGATCGCGGCGCTCGCGATCGGCGGCGGCGTCGGCCTCGCGCGCGGCGGGGTGCTGCTCGGCCGCGTGCACCGCGCGCAGGCGCTCGCCGTCGCCGCCGGGCTGCTCGCCACCGCCGCGGCCACCGCCGGCTTCGCGAAGTGGGTGCTCGCCGTCGACGCGCACGACGTGACCGCCGTGCGCTCGACCATCCTCGGGCCGCGCACGCCGTGGATCGCCGCCCTCGGCAGCCTGCGCCACCGGCCGAGCTACGCGCCGTGGCTGCTGGTCGATCCGACGACGGGTGACTCGCTGCCGCTGTCGACCGGGGTCGTCGAGAGCGACGGCAACTCCTTCGAATTGCCCGCGCCGGTGTACTTCGCCGACGACGGCGCGAGCGCGGCGTGGATCCGCTGGAGCGGCGCGGTCACCAAGCCCCACGAGGTGGTGTGGATCGAGCTGGGTCCGCAGCCCCGTTTGGTGCCCACCGGCATCGAGGTCGAGCAGCCCTGGTTCGCGGAGCTGCTGCCGGCGGGAGATCGTCTCGCCGTCGCCTCACCGCGCCGGCTCTCCGTCTGGTCCGAGCGAGGTCAAAGGCTCGTCGCCGCCGCCGAGCTGCCGCGCGTGTTTCCGCACTGGCAGCAGCTGCGCTGGGTCGGCGCCAACCAAGTGCGGCTGGCGCGCTTTGCCGAGGTCGACAGCGCGATGAGGCTGCAGATCTTCGACCTCGATCCCGCCGCACGTCGCCTCGAAACGCGCCTCGACCTCGCGCTCGGCGAGCAGACGCGCAACGCCGCGCTCTCCGCCGACGGCACGCGGCTGCTCCTCGTCGACGGCTTCGCCGGGCGCGGCGGCGTGAAGCTGCTCGACGCGACGACGGGCGCCACCATCGCGGCCGTCGCACCGCCGGCCGA
>DATNCU010000532.1:0-3787 GCA_035607145.1 Thermoanaerobaculia bacterium | reverse complement strand
CAGCTCGGCATCTCGCCTCCCGACTACCTGGACTTCCGCGACCGCGCGCGGACCTTCGCCGCGATGGGCATGTACGACGCCGATCGCGCCAGGTTGGGACGCGGCCCGAGCAGCGAACGGGTGGACGTCGTGCGCCTGACGCCTTCGCTCTTCGCGACGCTGGAGATGGCGCCAGTGCTGGGGCGGGCATTCACCGAGCAAGAGGGGCTTCCAGGCCGCGACGGAGTGGTCCTGCTCACCGACCACGGCTGGCGGCAGCGCTTCGACGGCGACCGCGCCGTGCTGGGTCGCAAGCTCGAGGTCGACGGCCGCGCGGTGGAGATCGTCGGCGTCATGCCGCCGCGGTTCGCGCTGCCGGCCTCGCGCGCCGAGCTGGTGTTGCCGCTGACGGTCGACCCCGGGGCGAGGAGCGGTGAGCAGCGCGGCAACTGGAACGCCACCGCGGTGGCGCGGTTGGCGCCGGGAGCCACCCCGCAAGCGGCCGAGCGTGAGCTGCGCGCCCTGTGGCTGCAGTTCGTGAGCGAGCACCCGGAGATGAAGTTCTTCGCCGAGCAGCTCCGCTATCGCGTGTTCGTGCAGACGCTGCGCGACCACGAGGTCGCCGACTACCGCGAGACGTTGCCGCTGCTGCAGGTGGCGGCGCTGCTCGTGCTTTTGGTGGCGGCCGCCAACCTCGCTGGTCTCACGCTGTCGCGCCTCGCCGCCCGTGGCCGCGAGCTGGCGGTGCGCAGCGCCCTCGGCGGCGCGACGTCGCGCCTCTTCCGCCTCGTCGCGGTCGAGAACCTGCTGCTCGCC
This sequence comes from Thermoanaerobaculia bacterium, assembly GCA_035607145.1. Lineage (GTDB taxonomy): Bacteria > Acidobacteriota > Thermoanaerobaculia > Multivoradales > JAIOJS01 > DASYQD01. The sequence continues at coordinate 2,992 of DATNCU010000532.1, read as the reverse complement.
GCGGCCGGTGGTGCAGCGGGCGCGTACCTGGCGAGGCTCGCCCTCCAGCTGGCCGAGAAGCGCGACATGACGCCGCACACGGCGATGGTGAGCCTGCGGCCCGACGCCACGGTGACCGCCGTGGGTCTGGCGCTGGCGCTGCTCACCGGCCTGTTCGCTTCGCTGGCGCCGCTCTGGTGGCTGCGCCGCCGCACGCTCGAGGGCGTGCTGCGGGCCGAGCGCCCCGGCGCCACCGGCGACCGCGGCGCGCAGCGCTTCCGTGCCGCGCTGGTTGTCGGCCAGGTGGCGGTGTCGGTGACGCTGACCGTGCTCGTCGGGCTGCTCGGCGTCTCGCTGCGAAAGCTCCTCGCCGTCGATGCCGGTTTTCGCAGCGATGGCGTCATCTTCGGCCAGCTCGCGCGAACCGACGGCGAGGGCGACCGCCGCCGGCTCGACCGCACCGCGGTGCTCGCTGCGGTGACGGCGGTGCCCGGCGTCGAGGCGGCGGGGCTCACCAGCTGCCTGCCGTTCGCCGGCTGCGCCAATCTGACGACCTTTCGCATCGGCGGCGCGCCGCAGCACCCGGGCGTCCCCGATGCCACGGCGCACCAGGCCGAAGTCAGCGTCGGTCTCCTGGAAGCCCTGCGAATTCCACTGCGGGCCGGCCGTACCTTCCAGCCGGCGGACGCCGGCGGCCCGGCGCCGGTGGTCGTCGACGAGGCATTCGCCCGCCGCTGGTTCCCCGGCCGCTCGCCGCTCGGCGGCCGCTTGGAGCTCGGCGAGAAACCCGGCGAGCGCCCGGCCACCATCGTCGGCGTCGTCGGCCGCGTGCGCTCCCAGGACCTAGCGCGCGACGACGAGGCGCCCTGGTTCTACACGCTCAACCGCAATGCCCCCGACGGGGACTATCTAGCGGTCCGCGTCCGCAACACCGCCGCCAGCGGCGAGGCGCTACGCGCCGCAGTGACCCGCGCCGACCCGACGACGACGCTCGACTCGGTAGCCGCGCTACGCGACCGCATGCGCTCCACCGTCGGCAACCGCACCACCCCGATGCTGCTCGTCGGCGGCTTCGCCGGCCTCGCCACCCTGCTCGCGGCGATCGGCGTCTACGCAGTCCTCGCCCTCACCGTGGCGAGGCGTCGCATCGAGCTCGGCGTGCGGGCGGCGTTGGGAGCCGACCGCGGCAACCTACTCCGCCTGGTGCTCGGCCAGGGAGCGCGCCTGCTACTCGCCGGGATGGGCCTCGGCTCCCTCCTCGCCATGGGAGCCTCAGCGCTCGTCGCCTCCCTCCTCTTCCAGGTCGAGCGCACCGACCCCGCGGTCTACCTCGCCGCGCTCCTGACGCTCGCTGCCGTCGGTCTGCTCGCCTGCTGGGTGCCCGCCGCTCGGGCGGCAGCGTCGGACCCGCGGCTGGCACTACGCGAGGATTAAACCCCGCCAGCGTAATTGCGGTCCTTGGATCCGCCTAGTCCGGTGGCGTCAATCCGCGGTTGCGCTCGGCGGCGCCGCGCTGGGGCGCGCCTGGGGGGAGGGCTCCCGCCCGCCCGCAGCGTCCTCGCGAGGACGGACGGGATACCCCCAGGCAGGCGGGCCCCCACCGCGCGGCGCCGCCAAAATGCGCAACCGCGTTTCATCGTCACAGCCAGCGTGGCGACGCTCCGCCTCGGCTCCGGCTTTCGGCTTGGTAGAGTAAGCACCCTATGGATCTAGCGCCTTCGCATCGCCCCGTACAGGAGATCCTCGCCGACGCCACCGCCGGCCGCCGCATCACCGCCGGCGACGCCCACACCCTCCTCCTCGAAGGCGACCTCCTAGAGCTAGGCCTAGCCGCCCAGCAAGTCCGCAATCGCCACAACGACCCCGCGGTCGCCACCTACAACGTCGACCGCAACATCAACTACACCAACGTCTGCATCTACCGCTGCCGCTTCTGCGCCTTCTACCGCAAGCCCGGCGACCCCGAGGGCTACCTGCTCCCCTTCGAAGAGATCGGCAAGAAGATCGAGGAGACCCTCGCCCTCCACGGCACCGGCATCCTCATGCAGGGCGGCGTGCACCCCGACCTCCCCATCGAGTGGTACGAGCAGCTGCTGCGCTACATCCGCAGCGAGTACCCCGCCATCCACGTCCACGCCTTCTCGCCGCCGGAGATCAAGTTCATCGCCCGCAAGGAACGCATGAGCTTCTACGACGTCATCGGCCGCCTCAAGGCCGCCGGCCTGATGTCGATCCCCGGCGGCGGCGCCGAGTTGCTCGCCGACGACGTGCGCAAGGACGTGCTCGCCTACCCCAAGTGCTCGGCCGAGGAGTGGATCGACGTCAACCGCCAGGCGCACCGGCACGGCCTGCGCACCTCGGCGACCATGATGTACGGCATGGGCGAGCCGCTGGTGGCGCGCGTCGAGCACCTGCAGCGCATCCGCGACCTGCAGGACGAGAGCCTCGCACTCGATCCCCGCGGCGGCTTCACGGCCTTCATCTCGTGGACCTTCCAGCACGAGCACACCGAGATGCCGGAGGTGCCCGAGACCTTCGCCCACGAGTACCTCAAGACGGTGGCGGTGTCGCGCCTCTTCATCGACAACGTCACCCACTTCCAGACCAGCTGGGTGACGCAGGGGAAGAAGATCGGCCAGCTCGCCCTCGCCTTCGGCGCCGACGACATGGGCTCGATCATGATCGAGGAGAACGTCGTCTCGGCGGCCGGCACCACCCACCGCGCGTCGACCGAGGACTTCGTCCACACGATCCGGAACGCGGGCTACCGGGCCCGCCAGCGGGACACGCTCTACCGGCCCGTCCGCGACCACGCCGCCTGAGCGGGCCATGCGGGTCTCCGTCACCGGCACCTGCCCGGCGCCGCCCGAGGTCGTGTGGGAGTGGATCGCCGACCCGCACAGGCACCTGCGCATGCTGCCCGACGAGGTGCGGAACGGGCGCGTGCTCGAGAACGGCGACATCGCCTGCGAGCTGAACGCCATGGGGCGGTGCGAGGAGATGGTCGTGCGCG
>DATNCU010000528.1:0-3221 GCA_035607145.1 Thermoanaerobaculia bacterium | reverse complement strand
GCAGCGAGCTGCTCCACGAGGCCGAGACGTAGACGTGCTTGCCGTCGGGGGTGACGGCGACGCCGGTGGCGCCCTTGAGCGGCCGCACCCCCTGCTGGCAGGGGCTGCCGCTGCGGCTGAAGGTCTGCTCGAGCGTCAACGCACCGCTGCTGGCGTTGCGGCTGTAGACCTTGAGGCTGCCGTTGCCCTGCGAGCCGCCGCTGGGGTTGACGACATAGACGTGCTTGCCGTCCGCGCTCGCCGCCACCGCCTGCGGGCTCGACAGCCCGGTGCAGTTGGCGCCGCAGTTGGTCACCGGCGTGAGAGCGGTGGCACTTGCCGTTGAGGGAACGAGTAGAAGACAACCGCCGACGACGACGGACGCCGACACCGCCAACCTAAGCGCTCGCATGATGCACCTCACTCGGTTGATGTGAAGTGCATTACAGCATGAAATGGGCGTGCGGGGAAGGACGACAATGCGTCGGTGCTTTTCCGACGCTCCGCCCGGTGGGTGGCTGACCCGCCGCCCGGCTACAGCAGCTCTTCGATGGCCGCCCGCTCCTCGCGCAGCTCGCGGTCGGTGGCGTCCATCTTCCCGCGCGAGAAGTCGTCCACCGCGAGCCCCTGCACGATCTCCCACCGGCCGCCCTTGCAGGTGCAGGGGTAGGAGTAGACGACGCCCGGCGCGATGCCGTAGCTGCCGTCTGCCGGCACCCCCATGCTCACCCAGTCGCCGTCCTGGGTGCCGAGGGCCCAGTCGCGGATGTGGTCGATGGCGGCCGACCCCGCCGAGGCCGCGGACGAGGCGCCGCGCGCCTTGATGATCGCGGCCCCGCGCTGCTGCACGGTGGGGATGAAGCTGTCGCGGTACCAGGTCTCGTCGACCAGCTCGCGGGCCGGCTTGCCGCCGATCGTGCAGTGGGCGATGTCGGGGTACTGCGTGGCCGAGTGGTTGCCCCAGATGGTGACGCGGCGGATCTCGGTCGTCGCCTTACCGGTCTTCTCGGCGAGCTGCGAGAGGGCGCGGTTGTGGTCCAGGCGCGTCATCGCGGTGAACTGCCGCGGGTCGCGGTCGGGCGCGTTGCTCGCCGCGATCAGGCAGTTGGTGTTGGCCGGGTTGCCGACTACGAGCACCTTCACGTCCGCGGAGCCATGGTCGTTGATCGCCTTGCCCTGCGGCCCGAAGATGGCGCCGTTGGCCGACAGCAGGTCCTTGCGCTCCATGCCCGGCCCGCGCGGCCGCGCGCCCACCAGCAGGCAGTAGTCGGCATCGCCGAAGCCGGTCTTCAAGTCAGCGGTGGCGACGACGCCGGCGAGGGTGGGGAAAGCGCAGTCGTTGAGCTCCATCACCACGCCCTGCAGCGCCGGCAGGGCGGGCTCGATCTCGATCAGCTGCAGGATCACGGGTTGGTCGGCGCCGAGCATGTCGCCGGCGACGATGCGAAAGGCGAGGGCGTAGCCGATGTTGCCGGCGGCTCCGGTGACGGCTACGCGAACGGGACGCTTCATGCAGTTCCTCCTCGACGAATCTCCGGCGTCGTAGTCTATCCGCGAGGGTGATATAACGCCGCCGCGCTCCCCGCGCATCGATTCCATTCGGAGGCCATTTCGGAGGGAGGTTCCTTCAGAATGTCATCGAGCAGCACTTTTGACTGGACGCCGCCGGCCGACGGCCAGGCGGTCGAGTGGTCCGCCGACGGCGGCCCCACCGGGCGCCTCACCGTCCCCGACCGCCCCGTCGTCTGCTTCATCGAGGGAGACGGCACCGGGCCCGACATCTGGCGTGCCACCAAGCGGGTGCTCGACGCGGCGGTGGAGAAGACCTCCGGCGGCGGCAAGGCCATCGCCTGGTACGAGATCCTCGCCGGCGAGAAGGCCAACGCCCAGACCGGCACCTGGCTGCCCGACGAGAGCCTGGAGGCGATGCGCCGCTACCGCGTCGGCATCAAGGGGCCGCTGACGACGCCGGTAGGCGGCGGCTTCCGCAGCCTCAACGTGGCGCTGCGCCAACTGCTCGACCTCTACGCCTGCGTGCGGCCGGTGCGCTACTACGCGGGCGTGCCGAGCCCGGTCAAGGCGCCCGAGAAGGTCGACATGGTGATCTACCGCGAGAACACCGAGGACGTCTACGCCGGTATCGAGTGGAAGGCCGGCACGCCCGAGGTGCTGCGGTTGATCCGCTTCCTGCGCGAGGAGATGGGCAAGGAGGTGCGCGAGGACAGCGGCATCGGCATCAAGCCGATCTCCGCCTTCGGCACCAAGCGGCTGGTGCGCAAGGCCATCGAGCACGCTTTCGCCGACGGCAGAGAGAGCGTCACCTTGATGCACAAGGGCAACATCATGAAGTTCACCGAGGGCGCCTTCCGCGACTGGGGGTACGAGCTCGCGCGAGACGAGTACGGCGACCGCACGGTGGCCGAGCAGGAGCTGTGGGACGTGCACGGCAGCAAGGTGCCCGAGGGCCGCGTGGTGATCAAGGACCGCATCGCCGACTCGATGTTCCAGCAGGTGCTGCTGCGCCCCGAGGAGTACGACGTCATCGCCACCGCCAACCTCAACGGCGATTACCTGAGCGACGCGTTGGCGGCGCAGGTGGGCGGCCTCGGCATGGCGCCGGGCAGCAACGAGGGCGACGGCTTCGCCATGTTCGAGGCCACCCACGGCACCGCGCCCAAGTACGCCAACCAGGACAAGGTGAACCCCGGCTCGGTGATCCTCTCCGGCGAGATGATGTTCCGGCACATGGGCTGGGGCGAGGTCGCCGACCTCATCATCAAGGGCATGGACGGCGCGATCGGCGCGAAGACGGTGACCTACGACTTCCACCGCCTGATGGACGGCGCCACGCTCGTGTCGTGCTCCGGCTTCGCGAAGGCGATCGTCGAGCACATGTAGCCCGCACACGGTCCGGCGCCTTGCGCCGGGCCGAAAAGTCTTGTTTTAGGGTCCGCTTCCATCTCGCGGTTCCGGTCGCTCGGCCGGAGGAAGGACCCTTCGCACCATGGCTCGCAAGAAGATCGCTCTCATCGGCGCCGGCATGATCGGCGGGACGCTCGCGCACCTCTGCGCGATCAAAGGCCTCGGGGACGTCGTCCTGTTCGACGTCGTCGAAGGCATGCCGCAGGGCAAGGCGCTCGACCTGGCGGCGGCGGGACCGGTGGAAGGATTCGACTGCGTGCTCAAGGGCACGAACGACTACGCCGACCTCGCGGGCTCGGACGTGTGCATCGTCACGGCCG